>CAMYCE010000003.1 GCA_947254205.1 uncultured Prevotellaceae bacterium | reverse complement strand
GCCTTTGTCATTTATTTTGGTTCTTTTTGACTGCTTTTTCGGTTGTTTAGCCCGTCTTGGGGTGTTGGTTGGGGAGCAAATGATGCAATAAAATGGGGGGAGGTTGCGTTTTCAATCATAAGTAATCAATGAGCCGCATGAGGTGGCAGGCTCATTTTGTGCAACAACATGAAGAAAATTTTCTATATATGCGTGGCCCTCATCACCACTTTCACAGTGGTGACCCTATCGTCGTGCAAAACAGCCAAGATGCGTGATGCCGATGAAGCCTATGAGCGAGGTGAATATACCGCCGCTGCCAAGACCTATCGCAAACTCTACAACAAGTTTACACGCAAGGAAGACCACTGGCAACGGGGCGAGGCAGCCTATAAAATGGGACTTTGCTACCGGCATCTCAACCAAAGCAGCCGTGCAGCAGCAGCCTTCACCGGAGCGTTGCGCTATGAGTGGGAAGATAGCACAAAGTGCCTTTTCTTCTTGGCACAAGCCCTGCACATGGAAGGCCAATGGGAAGCGGCACGCAAAAACTATGAGGCCTATCTTGAGCGTGTGCCCGGCGACTGGCAAGCTCTGCAAGGAGTGCGCGCCTGCCAAATGGCACCACGCTGGAAGGAGCAAGGCTCGCGCTATGTGGTGAAACGCGCTCAACTATTCAACTCCAGCCGAGCCGACTTTTGCCCGCAATTTCTTGATGTGAATGCCGACCAACTCTACTTCACCTCATCGAGCGAAAAGGCAACAGGCACTGTCAAGAGCCTCATAACAGGTACCAAAAACTGCGACATTTTCATTTCAAAAAAAGATGATAAAGGCCGATGGGGGCGCCCTGCCCTTGTGGAGGGTGAACTCAACAGCGAGTTTGACGAGGGGGCAACAGCCTTCACGCCCGATGGATCGACCATGTATTTGGCCAAAGCCATACGCAAGCCCGACAGCCCCACAGGGGTGAGCATCTATAGCTCGCAACGCAGCGAGGCCAAGTGGAGCGCACCCGTGCTGTTTGAAATCACAGCCGACACGCTCTCGTCCTATGGCGACCCTGCCGTGAGCCACGATGGCAAATGGCTCTACTTTTCAAGCGACATGCCGGGAGGACAAGGAGGCAAAGACCTGTGGCGCATCAACCTCAAAGACAAACGCGGCACCCTTGAAAACTTGGGCGACCAAATCAACACACCGGGCGACGAGCGATTTCCTTACCTGCGCAGCGATAGTGTGCTCTATTTCTCTTCCAACGGTCATGCCGGTTTTGGGGGGCTCGACCTGTTTAAAGCCACCTTGCAACCCTCGGGTCGATGGTTTATCGAAAACATGGGGGCACCCATCAACTCCAATGCCGACGATTTTGGCATCACCTTTGGAAAAGGCGAGAGTGGTTATTTTTCAAGTGGCAGGAAAGATGCCCGTGGCTATGACCACATCTATAGCTTTGAGAAACCTGAAATCAAGGTGTGGATTTCGGGCTCTGTGCTCGACAAAGACGAAGAACCGGTGCCTAATGCCGTGATACGCATTGTGGGCAACGACGGAAGCAACCAAAAGGCAGTGGCCAATCCCGACGGCACATTTCGCTTCGACCTCAACCGTGGTGTGAGCTATGTGATGCTTGCCGGAGCCAATGGCTACATGAATAGCAGACAAGAGTTTACCAGCGAGATGAGCGAAGAAAGCACCGAATATGGCGTAGACTTTGTGCTGGCCTCGATGAACAAGCCGCAGGTGGTGGAAAACATTTTCTATGACTTCGACAAAGCCACATTGCGCCCCGAGTCAAAAAAAGCACTCGACGAGATGGTGGCGGCTCTCAAAGAAAACCCCTATGTGACCATTGAAATGGCTGCTCACACCGATCGTGTGGGCCGAGATGACTATAACAACAAATTGAGCTACCGCCGTGCCAAGTCGGTAGTAAACTACCTCATAGCCCACGGCATCGACTCCACTCGCCTCAAGCCTCAAGGCTATGGCAAGTCGCGCCCCAAAGTGGTGACCAAGCGCATCAACAGGCTGTATCCGCAATTTGCCGTGGGCGACACCCTCACAGCATCGCGCATCGACACCCTCGCCAAGGCCGACCAAGAGGCTGCCGACCAAGTGAATCGTCGCACCGAGTTTATGGTGCTCTCCACCAACTTCCAGCCCTTTGCCGACGACCTCAAGCGCATACAGGCCGAAGAAACCGCCAAGCGTGAGGCACAAAGAGCGGCACAACTCCAAGCCGAAGAAGAAGCCATTGCAAGAGCCAAACAGGCTGCCCAAGAAAAAGCTCGAAAAGAACGTGCCGACAAGCTCAAAGCAGCACAAAAGGCTGCCCAAGAAAAGCGCAATGCCAACCAAGCCGATCGCGAAGCCGAAAAAAACGAAAAATTGAGCAAACAGCTCAAGAAAAAGGAAAAAGAGCGCATGAAGCGCGAAAAACAAAAGGCCGAGCTCAAGGCTAAGCGCGAAAAAGAGAAACAGCGATTGCAAGAAAAGCGGGCCAAAGAACGTGCCAAACTTGAGGAAAAACGTGCCAAAGAGCGCATGAAGCGCAACAAGGCGCAAGGCAAAGAGCCATCACAGCCAGCCAACTCTCAAGCCAACGACAGCACCCAAGCACAGCAGGGCAACATCAACAAATCAGTGAGACGAAAATGAAAAAAATAGGAATCATAAGCGACACCCACTCCTATTGGGACACCCGATATGCCGAGCATTTTGCCGACTGCGACGAGATTTGGCACGCCGGCGACATTGGCAACGAGCAGGTGATCGACCGCCTTGCCCAAATTGCCCCCACCCTCAGGGCAGTGTATGGCAATGCCGATGGAGGCACATTGCGCCACAGGTTTAAAGAAACCGAGATTTTTGAAACCGAGGGAGTGAAAGTGGTGCTGACCCACATTGGAGGCTACCCCGGTCGCTATGCCCCCGGCATGAAAAGTCGCCTTGAGTTGTCGCGCCCCAAGATAATGGTGTGTGGACACAGTCACATTCTCAAAATCATTCCCGACCGCTACTTGGGGGTGCTCACCATCAATCCCGGAGCGGCTGGCAAGCAAGGCTGGCAAAAGGTGCGCACGCTCATTAAACTCTCGCTCGACAGTGGCACAATCACAGGTTGCCAAGTAATTGAATTGGCCGACGATAGTGCCCACCCCATGGGCATGATTCTTGGTTAACACTTCATAACACCACTATTCAACATGAATAAGTTTCACATCTCATTATTCACATTGCTTGCTTCATTGCTACTGAGCGCTTGTCACAGTAGCGAAGCCAACTACAAAACTGCCTATGACAAGGCAGTAGAACGCACCCGCGAAAAAACAGGAACTGAACTCTATGACTTGCAAAAGGCCGAACGCATGGCGGCAACCACCATAGTCAATGGCGACAGTGTGCGACTACTGCGCACCTTTGGCAATATTGTTGATGGCACCCAAGAGCAATTCAAGACCTATAGCGTGATTGTGGCCGAGTTTGACCAAGTCATCAATGCACGCAGCTATTGCTCAAGGTTGCACAACAAAGAAGGCTTTGATTCCTATATCGTGTACACCAATGCCGACAAAAAATATTGCGTTGCTGCACAAGGCTTTGAAGACCGAGCCATTGCAGCCGCCTTCTTGAAGAACCTCAAGCGATACATGAAAATGAAAATTTTGGTGCCGCGTCCTTGGATTTTGCAACGTCTGTAACCTGCGCCCCCCTATCGCCCGTCAATGCAACTGGCCACCGGGCAAGAGCTGATAGAGCGCAAGGTCGAAATGTGATGCCATGGCAATGAGGTGTTCCATGATGTGGGCCATGTTGTGCTCATAGGTCACCCACTCTTTGGTTTCGAGAAAACAATAAACTTCGAGCGGCAACCCCTTCTCGGTTGCCTTGAGCTGGCGCACCATGCAAGTAGCACCACTCAGCACCAGTGGATTGGAAAGCAAGTATCGCTCTGCCGAGGCACGAAACAATGCCATGTTCACCACCTCACCCTCAAGCTCTTGAGGAGTTGAAAGCTTCATTTCTTGCAAATGGCGTTTAAGCTCGTTGCTGGCTATGGCAACACTGCGCACGTCGAAGTAGAGCTGGCGCACCATGCGACGACCCGGCATTTCTTGCATGCCTTTCCAGTTTTGAAATGAGCCATCAACCAAGCTCTTGGGCGATATGGTCATGATAGTGTTGTCGAAGTTGCGCACCTTCACCGTTGTGAGCGATATTTCTTCGACAGTGCCATCAATTCCTGCCGCTTGCACAGTAATCCAGTCGCCTTTGAGCACCATTTTGTTGCTGGTGAGCCTAATGCCTGCAACAAGTCCCTCGATAGTGTCTTTAAACACCAACATCAATATAGCCGATGTTGCTCCCAAGCCTGCAAATAAAGTCGATGGATTTTTACCAATAGCAATAGCCACCACGATTATCACGGCACAAAAGCACATCACAATTTTAAGCACGCCACAAAACGACTGAAAATATTGCCTGCGCGACGAGCCTGTGGTGGCATCAAGAGCCTTGAAAGAATTGATGAAACTCATGCCCAGCAACACCGCCATGATGGTGATATAGATTGCTGTGAGACGTTTAAGGGCCTCTTCTACAAGCGGGAACTCCCTAAACACGAGTGGCAATAATTGCCAAATGATGATAGCCGGCACCAAGTGACAAGCAGCAATGAGCACTTTGCGATTGAGCACCACCTCGGCCCACTTGGCTTCGACGCGCTGTGTGAGCTTGAGCACAACAGGCACCAGCACACATCGACACACCATGTCGCCCAACCATGCCAGCAACACCGCCACAAGCACCAGCACAGCATGACGAGTCACCGGCACTGCCTGTGCCGACACGCCACACAAGCCTACTATCTCTTCAATAAACACGTTGATTGTTTCCATTATTATATTCGCATTTTTTCAATCAAAACTACTTAACCAGTTCCCATGCTGTATCCCCCTCAAGAAAAAAATCTTTCACAAGCTATTCGAGGTTATTGGGCTGCTTGATGAGACTGTGAATTGCCTTGCCCACAGCATTGGCAATGTCGGGCGCAATGAGCCCGTGGGTGCCTTGCTCCTCAACAGCAATGTCGCCTGCCAAGCCGTGAATATAAACTCCCATCACCACACCCCAATCGGGGGCATAGCCTTGTGCAATGAGGGCGGCTATCACGCCTGTGAGCGTGTCGCCACTGCCAGCCGTTGCCATGCCGGCATTGCCACTGCTATTGATGTAGACTTTGCCATCGGGGCGCACTATCATGCTATAATGCCCCTTAATCACAATAGTGATTTCATAGAGTTTTGACACATCAATGGCCTTTTTGAGGCGTTCTTCATCGCTGTGATGCAAGCCAAAAAGGCGGTCAAACTCGGCATTGTGAGGGGTGAGTATCGACCCCTTGGGAATGCTGCGCAACAAAATAGGGCGCGAAGCTATGCAATTGAGGGCATCGGCATCAAGAATGCAAGGCATGCGATAGCTTTTGAGGAAAGAATCGACAGCATCAATCGTTTCTTCCGAGGTTCCCATGCCAGGCCCCAATGCCACCACACTATATTTGTGATGCAACTCAATCGAGGTCGTGAAAATCTCGTTGCGATCGGCTTCAAACAACACCTCGGGCACACCGGTCGACAAGGGCACATAGCCACAACGCGGCGCATGCACAGTCACAAGTCCTGCCCCGGCTCGCGAGGCACCACGGGCAGCAAGAATTGCCGCTCCCATCATGCCATAGCTACCAGCCACAATAAACACTGTGCCATTGTTGTATTTGTTAATAAACGGGTGATGTGGCTTGAGCACACGCTTCACATCGTCGCGTTCAATCAAGTAGAAATCGGTGAGTGTTTTGTCAATAGCCTCTTGATTCATCTCAAGGTCAAGCACCTTGACCTCGCCCACAAAAGTTGCATTCTCGGCAAAGAAAAATGAAAGACGCTTAAATTGAAAAGCCAATGTGATTTTAGCCTGAATGATGTTGCGATGATCGGCCCCCATGTTCCACTCGCCAAATAGTCCCGATGGCATGTCGATAGCCACCACAAAGGCCTTGGACTCGTTGATATATTGCACCAGAGCCGAATATCCACCCGTGAGGGGGCTACGCAGTCCCGATCCAAAAAGACCATCTATCACCACATCGCCGGGCCCCAACTCGGGAGGAGTGAACGTGTCGACAACCTCGATGAAATGAGGAGCTCCCATCTCTTTGAGCCTATCGCAATTGACTGAGCAACAACGCGACAAGTGCGACGACTTGATGTTAAACAAGTAGACTTCGGGCGCATAGCCCTGCTCAAGCAATATGCGAGCCACAGCCAATGCATCGCCCCCATTGTTGCCCGGACCTGCAAAAATCACAATGCGCTTTGATGGACGCCAGCGCGACACAATCTCATAGGCCACAGCCGATGCTGCCCGCTCCATGAGGTCGAGCGACGATATATTCTCACTCTCGACAGTGGCTTCGTCGATTCTCTTAATTCCGTCGGTTGTAAAAATCTTCATTTTGCGTGTAAATTTCGTTGCGAAGAAATCAATTCTGATAGGAGTTACAAAATTAGCTCATTTTTCTCTTCTATAATAGCAAAACAGCGAAAAAAATATGTGGCAACAAAATTTTGCGAGTACAACAAAACTTTCTAACTTTGCTGAATATTTCTCTATATTAAATGAAAGAAGAAGTCGTAATAAAAGGTTTAACCTTTGAGCCTTATCTCAAAGAAGAGGAAATAAAAAAACAGGTAGCCCGTGTTGCCCAAGAAATTTGTCGCGACCTCACCGGCGACAAGTCGCCAGTGTTCTTGTGTGTATTGAATGGCGCATTTATGTTTGCCGCCGACCTGTTTCGTGCTTGCAACCTGCCAGAGTCCGAAATCACATTCATTCGCTTCAAGTCCTATGAAGGCACATCTTCAACAGGTGTGGTGCGCCAAATCATGGGCCTGACCGATAATATCGAAGGGCGCAACGTCATCATTATTGAAGATATTGTCGACACAGGAGTCACAGCTCTGCAATTGCGCCAGCTACTGGCCGAGCACAAGCCCAAGAGCGTGAAAATGGCAACCTTGCTCTTCAAGCCCCAATCGCTCAAGGCAGGTAGTGCGCCCGAATATGTGGGCTTTGAAATTCCCTCTAAATTCATCTTAGGCTACGGGCTCGACCTCGACGGCCAAGCACGCAACCTGCGCGACATCTATGTGCTCAAAGACGAGCCGGCACAATAAAAAAAACGCATCAAGAATATCATCACAAAACATACAAAAAAAAAATCTAAACAATATCTTAAAGTTATGCTCAACATCATCATGTTTGGCGCTCCGGGTTCGGGAAAAGGAACTCAAAGCGAAGTTTTGATTAAAACCTACGACTTGTTTCACATCTCTACTGGCGACGTGTTGCGCGACAACATTAAGCGCGGAACCGAACTGGGAAAAACTGCCAAAGACTTCATCGACAAGGGACAACTCATTCCCGACGAGCTCATGGTCAACATCTTGGCATCGGTTGTTGACGACAACAAAAACAAAGCAAAAAATGGTGTGATTTTTGATGGCTTTCCACGCACCATCGCTCAGGCCGAAGCACTCGAAAAAATGCTTGCCGAGCGTGGCACACAAGTGAGTGCAGTTGTAGCCCTCGACGTACCCGAAGAAATGCTGGTAGAGCGACTGCTCAACCGTGGCAAGGAAAGTGGCCGAAGCGATGATAACCTCGCCACCATCAACGACCGCCTCAAGGTCTATCACAACAGCACTGCTCCACTCAAGGAGTTCTATGCCAACAAGGGACTCCTGCGCCTCATCGAGGGCACAGGCACCCCCGACGAGGTGTTTGCTCTCGTGAAGAGCGCCATCGACGCCCTCTAACCCTCCCACTATTCAACACCCCCCCAAAAAATAGGCTGCCTTCCCAATTCAGGCAGTCTATTTTTTTTACAGGATAGAAGGTTATAGATTAATCGATTACCTCAACCGGTAGAGACGATGCACGCATCGTCTTCGCCATCACCCTCTTAGCGTGTATTGACGTTTTTGTGGCTGAGAGGGAGACGATGCATGCATCGCCTATACATTATTCAAACACAACCAATTAGCCTCTCAATAAAAATATCCTGTATGTTATCATAATCACAATGTCTTATCGACCGAGAAAAGTCGGAGAAGCAGAATTGCACACTTGGCTCATTTTGTGCAACTTAAAGGGTTTCGCTCGGTTTTTAAACCTGTTATCTTGTTAAAATGTGTTATTTTTTCATTTTTATTTTTTGCTTGAATTTAGAAAATTAAATAGGGATAAATAGCAAAATATTGGCAATTTAGTTCCTTTCAACCCTTTTTCTTGTTTACAGGTGCAAATGTTTAAGAACGTTTAGGCTTTTTGCATTTTTGATTCTCGCTTTTTAAATTTGTGATGCTTAATAATGAGAGAGACAGTATGATGTGACCGAAAAACCCTCTTTCAATCGTTAGGCAGTGGCGATTTCATCTCGACATCTCCACTCAACAAAGACAAGTAATTAAAAACATCGATTCAAGAGTTTTAGAGTTTATGCTCTGCAACAACACGAAACAACAACACATGACACACTCATCATTGTTCACCCAATTCAATGCACGCTTGGTGCTGGCTGTGGCTTTAGTGGCCATGTGCTTCACAGCACAAGCTCAACGCCTGAACAACAACAATGGTCGCCAAAAAGGTACCGTCACTCAGCAAATTATCAACGCCCCCATCAATAACACTGCAAGCAATCAAGTTGAGCAATTGCTTGACTATGCTTTCAAGTTTAGAGGCACTCCCTATCGCTTTGGAGCATCAAGTCCCCGTGGCTTTGACTGCTCGGGCTTCACGAGCTATGTGTTTCGCAAGTTTGGCGTGAGCCTCAATCGCAGTTCACGTGGGCAGGTCAACAATGGCCGTCGCATCACTCGCAACGAGCTCAAGCCTGGCGACCTTGTGTTTTTCAACGGTCGTGTAAGAGGCGGTCGCATTGGGCATGTGGGCATTGTCACCGAAACCAATGGTGATGGCACATTCAAATTCATTCACTCGGCTTGTAGTCGTGGGGTGAGTGTGAGCCACTCCACCGAGTCCTACTATCGCTCGCGCTACATGGGCGCCTGCCGTGTGATCGAGTAGACATATTCAATTCATGTTCATCATTAGACGAGCTTTCCCTGTGCTGGGAGAGCTCGTTGTTTTATTTGTCAACTTAGAGCAACCGATTTCCTCACTCAGTAGAGCATCGCTATCATCACAGCACACAATATCAAAAAACCTAACAAACTGTGTATGAGCACCGTAGAGACGATGCATGCACCGTCTCTACCCATCGAGATAATGAAATATGGGCTAAGGGGCGATTGTGGGGAAGTCGTCGCCTTGCAGGCCAAAACAGGCCTTGATGCTATTTCTAATTGAGCGGGCATCACGGCCATCGGCTTTGAGAATGTTGAGAATGGCCTTGATGTAGTCGTCCTTGTTTTTGAGCCCACACAGCCCGGCAACATTGCTGTTGCCCAGCATCATTTTTTGATTAAACACCCTGAGAATCATGGCATAGTTGCCCTCGTTGAGATAGTCGTGAAATTGACGGCACAACTCCTCGTAGATGCTGCGTGGGTTGATCTCGTGCACAAGGTCGAGCATGTGATCTTCGAGCGCACTGATGTTGCGAAAACGCTTGTCGATGCGCACCTCCACATAGTGTTTCACACGGTGGCGCACATGCATGAGTGCCTGTTGCTTGAGTTCGCTGGCAAAGAGATGCATCACGGCAGTTTTCACCGAGCGAAACACCTCGTCGTCGTTGCGATGGCGGTGACGTGCCACAGTGCGTATCACCCCTTCGAGCATCAATATGTTTTCAACCTCGGCCACATTGGGCACCAGCACCTTTTTCTTGCGCAGATAGGCCACCTCGCTCTCGTCGCGACGGTCACGATCGACAATGCCCCAGCTATCGAGATGGTGAAATGCCTGCAAGTCGTTGAACGAGCGCACACTCTCTATCACCTTGTTGCAACTGCCCAGTGGCTTCACTGTGCACTCCGGGAAAATGAGCGGATAGAGGCGCGAATCAATGCTGTGAGTTTCATCGCCCTCGATAAAGAGCACGGGCTTGCGGCTGCCCAGCAGGTCATAGTAGAGCGCATCACTCAAGTTGCTACTGGTTTTGGTCACTTCATAGTCCCATGTGCCGGCAGCAGGGTCATAGCTCTTGACCCACACACATCGGTTGTCGATGCGACTCGATGCAAAATCAATGTCGTGGGTGCTATATATGAAGGTGCAGTCGGGGCGCATTTCCTCAATCACATTCCACAAGGTTGCCATCATCGACTGGTGAATAAACACTTCGGGGTCATCGACCAATATCACCGCATTGGGCATGGCATAGAGCACTGCTCCAATATAGTAGAGCACAGCCTTCTCGCCATCGCTCAATCGAGGCGAGGAGTAGCGGTCGGCTTGTCCCTCGGTTTGAAACAGCAATCGGCCATTCTCGCGCAACACCTTGTTTTTGGGAAACACCTCTTGCCACATCTTCACCACTGTGTCGAGTTTGGTTTTGGGAAACTCAACATGCTCTCCCATGAGCAACTTAGTTTTATAGTCCATGAGATCGCGAAACTCGTCGATCATCATGATGTAGACGAGCTTGTCGAACTCGGTTTGTGCCACTCCTTTATTGATAGTCGACACTTCGTTGATGTGATTGTAAATATCTTCTATCGACCCTTTTGCAGGGCTTTTATCGCCACAAGTGGCCATGATTGCGCGCAGGGCAGAGATGCGATAGGCCTTGCCATTGCATTGCGCAACTATCCACTCACAAAAACGGCTCTTCCCCGAACCGTTGGTACCAATAATGGTGATTTGGCGCACCTCGCCAAGCACTCCTGCAGGCTCGCCATTGCTTCTATTGGGCAATAACATCTCCATAGCTTCAATTTTAATACTTGAATGTAAATTTAGTGATTTTTGTCCAACAAAGCAAGCACAATTTTGCAATGTCACAGACTTTGGAGGAAAATTTCGACAAGGCGAGGCAGGGCATAGCGGTCGATGTCGGTTTCCTTGACCCAAACATAGTCGGGCGGTAGCGTGGGTTTGTGCTCGGCTTCGAGCAAATAGAAATCGGCAAACAAAATGCGGTGGGTGAGCACGTGTTTCACTCCTTGGCGCAACAGGGTGAGCCTGCCCAGCATGGAGGGCAGTTGGGTTCCCTCGACAAGGAGCGGTTCCCACAGCCCCTGCCAGATGTCGCCGGCAGGACGACGACGCAAAGCCGTTTCATCGCCACAGCGCACATAAATGTATTGCAAGTGCCGTGTCTTGACTTGCACAGTTTTCATTTTCACAGGCAGGCTATCAACACGATGGCTGTGCAATGCCTCGCAAGTGCAGTGCAGGGGGCAGTCCTCGCAACGAGGCGACTTGGGAGTGCAGCAGGTTGCACCAAAATCCATGAGGGCTTGGTTGAATGTGCCGGCTTGCCCCTTGGGCAGTAGAGCTTGGGCAAGAGTTGTGAATTCTTTTTTGGCCTTGGGCGTGTTGATGGGTGTGTCGATACCAAAATGCCTCGACAACACGCGATACACGTTGCCGTCGACAGCGGCAACCTGCAAGCCAAATGCCATCGCCCCAACAGCGGCCGCCGTGTAGTCGCCCACCCCTTTCAAGGCACGCAAGCCCTCGATAGTGCACGGGAAAGCTCCTTGCGCCACAATCGCCTGTGCGGCAGTGTGCAAGTTGCGGGCACGGCTATAGTAGCCCAAGCCCTGCCACAGGCGCAACACCTCGTCTTCGGTGGCTGCGGCAAGGTCGTCGACGCGTGGCCAGCGGTGCATGAAGCGGTGCCAGTAGTCAAGCCCCTGAGCGATGCGAGTTTGCTGCAAAATCACTTCGCTCAACCATATTGCATAGGCATCGGTGGTGTGTCGCCATGGCAGATCACGCCCCCACTCGGCATACCATTTCAACAATGTTGCAGTGAAATTGCAGTGTGGCATGAGCTATTTGTTCTTGCGCTTGGGATTGGCAGGAAACCAGCCCTTTTCAACGCGCTTGCGTTGCTCAAACACCTCTAAAATGCCCCAAAAGCTTGAAAACGATGTCACGCCCAGCAAGATTGCCCATGTGAGGTCGTGAACGAGCACCGACCCCACACCCGTGGCAATGCCAAAGAGCCAAAAAGCCCACCAGCATTTCACCCCAAAGTAGTATTCGCCCTTGATGACGAGCGGGTGAAACAGCCCGATGATGAGAAATGTGCAAAGCCCTATAAACAGACCAGATAAATGATATTGTGCCAAAAATTGCATAACAATAAAGATGTGATAATGAGGTCACAAAATTACTCAAAATCTACCCAAATAGCAACACCCCGACTCAACCGATTTTTGCGGTTGGTAGAGACGATGCATGCATCATTGGCGGTTCACCTTTTTAGTGTGTAGTGAGGGTTTTGTGACTGTGAGGGAGACGACATGCATCGTCTCCCTCACAATCACCCCTTTAGATGTTTGGCAAAAATATATTAATCGCCTTATCCTTCCAACCGAGAAAATCGGTTAAGTCAGGGTGTTTTGCGGTTTAGTTCTTGCGTCCACTGCCCACCAAGTCGGTGTTTTGAATGGTGGTGTTGGTTTTCTTCACCGATGCCTTGAGCGAGCCAAAGCGATAGCTCACACTCACGTCAACCGATCGATTGGTGTAGTAGCCTTGCGACATGCCTGTATAGTCACCACGGTCATAATAAGATGTGTAACAATTGTAGCGACCCGAGAAGGGATAAGAGGCATTGAGGCTGACGGTGAGGCGGTCTTCTTTCAGGAACGAGCGTTGCAGGCCCAAGTTATACCAGTTACTGCCACTGTCGTGGCCATAAAGACCGGGAGCCGACTTCCAGTAGCCTCCACCCAATGTGAGGCGCAACTTCCAAGGCAAAGATTGGGTCAATTGGCTAAACACCGAGATGTTCCAGCCCTCGCCCTTCAGGTGCAAATTGCGATTTTCGTTGGTTTGATAACCCAAGCTACCATTAAAAATGAAGCTCGTGCCCTCAAACACTTGCCATTGCACATAGCTCGACAGTTCGCCATAGCGAGAGCGCAAAATGTTGTCGTAGGTCGAGACGGTTTTATCATTTTCTACCCACGTCACAGAGCCTATTTGGTTGTTGCTGATGGAATAGGACGGAGTGAGGTTGAATGTAAACTTCGCCCCGATGTGCATGTAGGTGAGGCTGGTGCTGTAGCCACGAGAACTCGACAAGTGGGAGTTGCCAAAACTCTTGGAATTGGGTTGCTCCTCGACTGCAGGATTGAGATACTGAATGCCAGGACGATTGATGCGTGTGGCAAAAGCCAGCTTCAAGCTGTTGGCCATGTTGAATTGATAGTTGATGCTTGCACTGGGCACCCAGTCGCTCAAGCGGCTGTGATAGTTGGCTTGACTGCCATCGGGATACTTGGCATTCAAGAAGCTGTATTCATAGCGCAAGCCGGCACGAGCCGCCCATTTGTTTTTGGCAAAGGTGTAGCTCAAGTAGGCTGCCCCCACTTGGGTGAGGTGATTGAAACGGGTATCGGTATTGAGATTCTCGGCTTCAAGATAGTTCATGAGCGAGTGGCTCTTGTTGATGCGATGGATATATTTCAAGCCGGTTTCAATCTTGTGATACTTGGCAAAGGGGCGTGTCCAGTCGAATTGCAGGGTGTGCTCCCAAAAGTTTTCGCGAGAATCATTATTATATCCTCGATAGGGGAACGGCACATTAAACATGTCGCTATAAGAATATTCGTTTTGATTGTGGGTGCGCGATGTGCTGAGCAGGTAGCTCAAGGTGAGTGTCTCGTTTTTCACGTGGGTTTTGTGCTGATAGTCGAAACGGCCGTCAAAGCTGTAGTAGCTGCCCATGGGCACTTTTATCATGCTATTGTAGCGATACAGGGTTTCTCCCAAAGGGTTCACCATCTTGATGCCCTCAGCAGCCTCGCCATTGTAGTCATAGTAGTAGCCCCCAAACGAGAGGGTAAACAAGTTGAGCGTGTCGGGCTCAAAACTCGACTCGATGTTGCCATAGTGCACATTCACGTTGGCATTGTTCTCATTCCAGTTGGAGAGCGTGTTGCCACTGTGGTTGTAGCGTGTCACGCCATTTTGATGTTGTTTTAGCTCATTACGGGTGTTGTGTCGGTAACCATAGTTGATGCTGGTGATGATTTTGCCCACTTGTGTGGTGAGGTAGGTGCCCACATGGGGCGACCCATAATTATTGACACCGGCATCAACAGTGCCAGCCACGCCATGAATCGCCACATTGTCGACTGTGACAATGTTGAGGATAGCTGCCACACCCTCGGCATCATATTTTGCTCCCGGCTCGGTAATCACCTCCACTTTTTTAATCATGTGGGCAGGTATCGACTTGAGCACCTCTTTGGGGTTGTGGCTCATGCTGGGGTCGGGGCGCCCATTCTTGTAAATCTTGAAGTTGCCACTGCCTTTCACTTTCACGTTTTCTTGTCCGTCGATAGTCACAAGGGGCACTTTGCGCAACAGGTCGAAGATGGTTTTGGTTTTGCTCTCCTCGTCGCTTTGCACGTTATAGCTCAGGCGGTCGATTTCGGTGGTCACCAGTGGGGCTTGAGCCGTGACCATCACGCCAGCCAGCTCATTGCTTGCCGACTTGAGCACCAAGGTGCCCAGTTGAGCATGAGGCGAGGTTGCAGTAACCTCAAAGCCACGTGTAATGGTGGTTTTGCCCACTGCCGAAACTTTCAAGACATAGTTGCCTGCAGTGGTGAGTTCTTGTTTAAAACTTCCGTTCAAGCCCGTCACGCCGGTTGCAACGGCTCGGCTGGTATCGGCAATCGTGGTGATGCGCACTGTGGCATAGGGTTCACCCTCGCCGGTAGAATCGTTCACTTGACAGCGAACACTGAATTGTGCCAAGGCTGCCGTGTTTACGCACATGGCCATGAGCAGTAGCAGTAGTGTTTTCTTCATTGCTATTTTTAATTGGGTTTATAATCGTTTTAGGAGGTCAATCACATGGCTCAAAGCCATGGTTCTTCGCTCTTGTTGTTATATAGACGCTAAAACTACCCAAAAAGTTTCAACCCTGTCGCAATTTTTTCACCCCCCCCATTTTTTAACACTCGTTAACCCAATAAGATGGGCAAAGGCTACCAGTTAACCCTGAATCCAGAGAGAAGCAATTTTGCGCTTAATGGCCACCACATTGCCCATGGTGATGCATGCCATGATGCCGGAGGCAACAGCAATAGCGGGCACAATGCTGCCCCCCTGCGTGCCCAAGTCGCTCAACACACGCATGTAGGACACGCGCGCCAGCAACATGCCCACAATGGCCAACATGAGCACCACAAGGTTGATGTAGACCACCATTTTCACATAGGGGCGTGACACCTCAACAGGCGAGTAGCCCAGCATGAGCAGGTCTTGCAACTTCTTAGTGTTTTTTTGCAACAGCAGGTAGATGCTGAGCATGAGCACAAAAAATGAGAGCAGGCTGATGATAATGCCCACAATAATCACAATAGTGATGATGAGGGTGAGAAAATAATAGGCCTTGCCACTCTCCATTTTGTCGCCAGCCACCACATAGCGGTGTGCACTCATGTAGTCGTGAATGTGGGGGTCGCCCGGGCGATTCACCTCAACAATGAGCCGTTGGGTAGGCGAGACTCCGCCCTTGCCATAGCGGCTGTTGGCCCACTGCATAAACTCGGCAGGCACCACAATGGTGTTGAGTCGGCTCGAAAAGCCCACAATGCGCCCCATCATGGTTTCGCTCTTGCCATTACCATTAAAGGTGAAAGCAATGGGCACGCTTGTGGCATTGCCCTCGCTTATTTTTGGCAACCCTTGGGTTGAAGCATAGCCAAAGTTGTAGAGCGAGAGATAGTCGCGACTCATGATAACCGGCACTTGGGGGTGAGAGGGGTCGAAAGTCCAAGTAGGGTCGACATCAATAAACTCCGAGGGGATTGATTCAAAAAAGAGCTGGGTGCGCATCATGCTCCCCTGCCCTATGCTGGCAGTGACTCCAAACTCGCTACTCACAAACCGCCCCACCTTGCGGCACCAAGGCTGACGCTCAATATCGGCGATATCGGCATCGCTAAATTGCGAGGTATTGCCCATCATGGCGCCTGCACTGGTGATGTTGCGCGTGACAATGAGATAGTCTTTGCTGATGAAACTCTCTTGGTCGTTGAACACGGGCAACACGTCGTTGTAGAACTGCACAGCAAGCACCACAATCATCAAGCCAATGAGATTGGCCAACGAGAAACCCACCAGTTGCGACTTGCTCATGTGGCTGCGCAACAATTTCCACATCAATCCTCTTTTCATAGTTTAAACTCCTTGTCGACTTGAATTTTCACATTATTGCCCACCGAGGTCGAAATAATGCCTGCCCCTTGGCGGGAGGCCTCGGCTGTGACAAGAGCCGCCACAATGGCATTGTTGGCCTCGTCGAGATGGCTCACCGGCTCATCAAGCACAAAAAAATCGGCAGGCTGGCACAGGGTGCGTATGATGGCCACACGCTGCTGTTGCCCTATCGAGAGCTTGCCCACAAGGCTGTTCACTTTTTCGGGAATGCCAAGTTGCTCAAAATAGCTCACAATTTCCTGCTCGCTCTTGTGATGAGTGAGACGGTTTTTGAGCAACACGTTTTCGAGAGCAGTGAGTTCGGGAAACAAGCGCAATTCCTGTGGCAAGTAGGCAAGGTGATGCTTGCGCACCTCGCACCACTCGGCCACCGATAACTGCCTGATGTCGCGACCATCAAACGAGAACTCGCCCGAATAGTCGACACGGTAGCCATAGAGATAGGCACACAGCGACGACTTGCCCGTGCCACTCTCGGCCGAAATCAAATAGTGCTTGCCACGCTCAAAGGCTATATTGCGAAGCCACACTTCGCTGTTGTCGTCGTCACGCCCTGCAAAAACGGCAGGCAGACAACCCTGTAATCTTATTTCTTGCATGTGTATCTCAACTTAATCATAGCACACTTCGAGCCACAAAGTTAGCAATTTCGCGCCTTAAACAAAAAGAAATATCCCTTCCTACTTGCCGATGCAACATATTTACATCGCTGATTATCAGCGACTATTCATTTTAATCGGTACAACCTCTGTTTTTACAAGTACACAGAATGTGGGGACAAATGCAATGTGCTGTATTTCACAGCTTTGCATATACGTGTTGTACCGCCTTCTTTCAGCCATTTTGAGGAATGTCCGCTATCAGATTCAACGTGTTGATTGATAGGGTATTTCCGCATGGATGTTACAGAACGCTTGCTGAATACAAAGGTAGTGGTTTTCTTGGGATTTCTGTGGTTTGCGGTGGAATTTTTATTAGTCAGGTACAATGAAATATTTGATTCATTGGAAAAAGTGTAGCAAAACTGAATTATTCACTTGAAAAAGTGTAGAGCAGTGCATGTATACTTTAATTTGTGGTTTTGAATCTTGCTATATCATACCTTATCTGATATAATAATGCTGATAATGAAATAAATTATACCTCTTATGGTATAATGTGAGATATTTATATTAACTTTGCACCCGAAAAGGTATAAAGTTGAATGTTTATGAACAATCTTTCTATTACGGTCAAGATGTTGCGAAAGCAGTATAACCTGACGCAAGAAGAACTTTCGTTGAAGTCGGGGGTCGGATTGCGCTTTGTGCGAGACCTCGAACAAGGGAAGGAAACGCTGCGTCTTGATAAGGTGAATCAGCTTCTTGACTTCTTCAATTATGAAATGGTTGCAACTTCTAAAACTGATAATCAATGAGGCAAGCTCATATATTTTACAAAGACCAATTGGCAGGGATTCTTACGGAAAACGATGCAGGATATGAGTTTCGTTATTTGCCGGAATATCTCTCTTTGGAAACGGCAAAGGCTGTCAGTCTGACATTGCCTTTACAGGAAGCGATTTATACTAGTTCTGTACTATTCCCGTTTTTCGATGGTTTGATTCCTGAAGGATGGCTGTTGGATGTTGCATTGCGGAATACAGACATCAGTATTCTTGACCGAATGTCGTTGCTCATGACCTGTTGTAAAGATTGTATCGGAGCGGTAAGTGTTGTTCCTGTGGATGAAAAGGAGGTGAGCCATGTGTAATTGTCTGTATTGTTATCGTCCTCTCCTAAAGGGGGAAAAGGATATGCACACGGCTTGTATAAAGAAGTTCTTTGGGACAACAACATTGCCTGTCCTTGATTATACGACAGAGCAATTAGATCAGCTTGCACTGCAGATTATTCAAGACCAAACCTCTTTGACTGGTGTCCAGCCTAAATTGTCCTTGCATCTGAATGAACATGAGGGCAGCAAACGATTGACCATTGTTGGACTGTGGGGAGGTTATATCTGTAAACCACAGACCTCGCAATATGAAATGATGCCGGAGGTAGAGGATTTGACCATGCACCTTGCGGAGGTTGCACGTATAGAGGTGGTTCCTCACACGTTGATGAGAATGGCAGATGATTCGCTGTGCTATCTTACTCGCCGAATTGACAGGACTCCTGCCGGAGAGAAGATTGCGATGGAAGATATGTGCCAATTGACGGAAAGGCAAACGGAGCATAAATACAAGAGCAGCTATGAGCGTATCGGCAAGGCTGTTTTGAAGTATTCGTCTTTGCCTAAAATGGATGTTACCAATTTCTTTGAGCTGGTACTTTTTTCTTGGCTGACAGGAAATAACGATATGCACTTGAAAAATTTCTCTTTGTATGAAGCAGCGGATAAGATACGTTTGACTCCTGCTTACGATTTGCTGAATGCAGCTATTATCAATCCAAAGGATGATGAAGAACTGGCATTGACCTTGAACGGGCGTAAGAAAAAGCTTCAAAGGGAAGATTTTATCAAATCAGCAGTCACTTTGGATATAGAGAATGTGATTGTAGAACGACTGATAAATAAGTATATCAAGCTATTGCCTAAGTTTGAGGCAGTCATTCAAAGTTCTTTTCTTAGTGCTGAATTAAAGGAAAAGTATGGCGAATTGTTGAAGGAACGAGTTGAGAGGCTTTCCACAAATGCTACAAAACGATAAATATACAATATTATGGATACATTAGGTTTTTCAAAAGTAACATCATTGTTCATCCTAACTTTAATAGAAAGAGACGATGGACAAAAGAAACAAATTTTGGAGACGCCAACAAATGGCACGTGTATTTAAGGCTCGCATGATTCTTTATGCTGCTTACGGGCATTGTATCATCCGTGAGGATGGAAGTCATTATGAACATCCTCATTGGTTTGAGTTGGCTAAAGAGAAATGGGCGCAAGTTTACAAGACTACTGGAACTCCGTGTAGTTGTTGGATGTGCAGAGGCATGGAATATGACCGTAAGGGGTACAAAAAAGAAACTCTACGGATTATTAGGGAATCAATGGAGTAGCCTAAATAATCATAAATTGGATCCATACGTATTTGTATAGTTCCAATTTATGATTTATTGTAATCATTTGTTTAGTTATTCGATTTTACTTGTTGCCATATTCGTTACTTTTAGAGGTTTATTTATCTTGTTATTTCTCCATTTTGTTCAACTATCGTAAATCATAGTCAACCATAGTCAACTTTCTCCACGACCTTTCCGACCTAAAATCGGAGAGTAACAAGCGAGCAACAAATGCTGTACAAAAATGAGCTGAAAAAGCCCTATAAACGATAACCATCGCTTATAAGGCTAAAAAGAAAGGCGCTCAAAATGAACGCCTTAATAATCGTTGATGATATATGCTAATCGTTGGTAATCACCACTTACTTGCCGATGCAGAAGTGGGTGAAGATTTCGGTGAGGATGTGGGTGGTGGTGATTTCGCCGGTGATTTCGCCCAGATAGTGCATGCACTCGCGTATGTCTTGGCTCACCAAGTCGCCACTGAGGCCGGCTTGCAAGCCCTCGATGCTGCGTGTGAGAGCCACATCGGCTCTTGTGAGGGCTTCATAGTGGCGTGCGTTGGTCACGACAAGGGCGTCGTCGCTCAATTGTGGCAGAGCGGCTGCCGAGGTGATGCGTTGTTGCAGGCTATTGATGTGCAGCCCCTCGCGTGCCGAGATGAAGATGGGGTTGTTGAGCGTGGCTTGCAACCGGGCTTGCATGGGAGGGGCGAGCAGGTCGAGTTTGTTGACCACGGTGATGAGTTGCTTGTCGGCGAGATGTGGCTTGATGTGTGCTTCAAAGGCCTTGATGTGGTCGAGAGGCTCGGTTGGGTCGATCACCCACAACACCAGTTGGGCTTCGGCAAGTTTCTTGAAGGTGCGTTCAATGCCCATTTCCTCGATTTGGTCTTGTGCCTCGCGAATGCCTGCCGTGTCGATAAATCGAAATAGCGTGCCCTCGATCACGATGGTGTCTTCAATCACATCGCGTGTGGTACCCCTAATCTCGCTCACCAGTGCTTTGTCGTCGTGCAGGAGAGCATTGAGCAAGGTCGATTTTCCGGCATTGGTAGCTCCAATGATGGCTACAGGCAGACCGTTTTTAATGGCATTGCCGTCGCGGTAGCTGCCGGCAAGGCGAGCTATGACGGTGTGTATTGAGGTGGCCAAGTCGATGAGCTTGCCACGGTCGGCAAAATTCACGTCTTCTTCGCTAAAGTCGAGTTCCAATTCTATGAGCGACACAAATTGCAACAATTGACTGCGCAGGCTCGCCAATTCACGGCTAAAGGCTCCGCGCATTTGGTTCATTGCCACACGATGATTGGCACGGCTCGATGAGGCAATCACGTCGGCAATGGCCTCGGCTTGCGAAAGGTCGATTTTGCCATTGGCAAAAGCTCGCCGGGTGAACTCGCCCCCTGTGGCTGCACGGCAACCGGCATCGATGAGTGTGGTCACGATTTGGCATTGAATCCACATCGACCCGTGGCAGGCAATTTCCACCACATCTTCGCCCGTGAATGAGTTGGGGCCCTTGAAGAGTGTGAGCACCACCTCGTCGAGCAACTCGCCTGTGGTGTCGAGCACATGGCCCAAGTGCACGGTGTGGCTCTTCATCGAGGCGATGGGCGCACCTTGCCAGCGACTCTCGACCATGTCGATAGCCTTGTCGCCGCTCACCCTCACCACTGCTATGCCTCCCATGCCGTGGGGAGTGCTCACTGCCACTATAGTGTCGCCAGTCATGTTTATTCTTGCTTCGTTCATTGTCAATGTGTTTTTTTATGCCTTTAAAAAAATGTAATGTGCTTGTGCCTAATATGTGATTGATTTTTTTCTTTTTCATTTTCACTTGTCACAAAGTTAGCGTTTTTTAGGCTCCCATTGGTCATAATTGCTGTGCTTTTCAAATGAGGCCTGCACCTTGAGTGGCAACGCCGAGAAAAAGTCGAGTCCCGTTGAACGTTCCACATAGTCGACGCTCACGGCATGACTGCGCAACGAGCCACGTCCCGTGTCGGTTTCATTGTTGTAGACAAAAGCGATGGCACGACCCTGACCAGGGGCATATACCACCTTATAGAATGCTTTGGGCACTGCAATGTTGTGCTTGGGGCCTATCATCTTCATGTCATGTCCCAGTATGGGGCCTGTGGCAATAATGAGACGCTTGTCGCGCTTGGCCCAACGATGAATTTTCTCTTCCATCACTCGCCACACGCCACCATTGAGGTTATGGTTTTGCGGACAAATGTTGGTCATGTAGAAAGCTTCGGTCATCACTGTGCGGTTCCACTTCATGTCCATGGCAGGTGCCATGTGCCCACGATCATAGCCCGATCGGCGATAGTCGCTCCACTGAGGGCTTGCACCGGTGGCAGGATCGGGTTCAAAGCGATAATGCTTGCGTCGCTCAGCCCCCGGAGCATCACATTGCACGGCCTCGGTAGCCGTAAAGTCATAAATCACACAATTGGGAATGCGATAGTCGCGGTTGAAATATACCACTATGGCCGTGTGATTGATGCGCAGGTTGCTCACATGAGCGGGCACCTTCACCTCAAGCAAGGGCGAGGTTGTGAGTCCCTTTGTTGGCAAGAGGTTTTGTGTGCCTCCTTGCTGCAGCCTTGTGTGTTCAACTCGTGTTTTGGTGTGGTGCCGGTGTAGCCCCCATGCCAAGCTACTTGAGAGAGTGGCAATGAGCAAGAAGCACAGTGGTGTGTATTTAAATATTTTTTTCTCCATGTGAGGTTATTTCTTTAAACCCAAGTTAATGGGTCCACAGGTCGAGATTGACGTTGCTTTCTAAGTTGTGCTCCAGCTCATTGGGTAAGGCGTCAAAGAAATCCATGCCCGTGAGCTTCTCGATGCTATCAATGGGCACGGCATAGTGACTAAGCGACCTATTGCACGCTCCATTGGGATAGATAAAAGCTATAGCCTTGGGCACCTTGCCATAGGGGGCCAGCACAATTTTGAAAAAGTGGCGAGGCACTGCAATGTGCTGCTTGCCTATGGTTTTCATGTGGGCCGACAAAATAGGGCCTGTGACAACAATGAGAGCGCTGTCGCGCCTGCACCACTCGCGCACCTTCTCCTCGAGCTTGGCCCAGCCCCCCTCATTGAGCGACTTGGCTTGAGGGCACACATTGGTCATCTTGAACGAGTGGTGCAAAGCCTCACGACTCCACAACAGGTCGCGAGCAGGCACCATGTGCCCGCGTTCATATCCGCTGAGCGTGTAGTCCCATGGCCGTGCACACCCCTCCACAGTCGAGTCGGTTTCAAAACTGCCCGCTCGTGAGAGCCGGCCATCAACTTCATGGCGCGTGAGCTCATAGACAGTGCAATTGGGAATGTGGTGGTGGGCGTTGAAGTAAACCCAAAAACCATGATAGGCCAACCGCCGGTTGCTCACTCCGTCGGGCATTTTCACCACCTCGAGCGCATCGCGCAATTGCCGGGCGTTGTCGAGCCTGTGCTTGGCATGAGCATTGCCCCTTGCCACTTCCACAAGCCAATAGCCTGCAATCGCCACTGCCAAGCACCACAATGCCACTGCCACACGCCGTCGCACAGCTTGCCTGCGCTTGGTTTTGCTTTTCTTGCGTTTTGCCATGAAATAAAATGCTTGATTTGCTTGGTGCAAAATTACAAAAATAATTATTACCTTTGCTAAGATTAAAAAACTACTGTTTTTTGTGGTAATAAAGAAACAGCACCTAAAAAACATCGACACTCATGAAATTAGTAGATCGTTTCCTTCAGTATGTGAAGTTTGACACACAAAGTGACGAACTCACCAATCTCACACCATCAACCCCCGGTCAGATGGTATTTGCCCAGCACCTGTGTCAAGAACTTGAAAGTATGGGGCTCAGCAACATCACGCTCGACAACAACGGCTATCTCATGGCCACATTGCCCTCCAATAGCAACAAGAAAATTCCCACCATTGGTTTCATTTCTCACCTCGACACAGCCCCCGACATGAGTGGCCACAATGTGAACCCTCGCATCGTGAAATATGAGGGCGGCAAAATCGTGCTCAACGAGAAAGAAAACGTGGTGCTCGACCCTGCTCAATTTCCCGAAATCGCCGACTTTGAAGGGCAAGAAATCATCGTCACCGATGGCACAACCTTGCTGGGAGCCGACGACAAGGCCGGTATTGCCGAAATCATCTCGGCTATCGAATACTTCCAAGAGCACCCCGAAATTGAGCATGGCGACATTCGCATAGCCTTCAACCCCGACGAAGAAATTGGCATGGGAGCCCATCACTTCGACGTGGAGCAATTTGGTTGCGAGTGGGCCTACACCATGGACGGTGGCTATGTGGGCGAGCTCGAATATGAAAACTTCAACGCTGCCGGAGCCAAAGTCACATTCACAGGCTTGAATGTTCACCCCGGCTCGGCCAAGCACAAGATGCTCAACTCCATTAGAATCGCCAATCAATTCATTCAAATGATTCCCCACTGGGAAACTCCCGAGCACACCGAGGGCTATGAAGGCTTCTATCACCTTGTGGGCATCGAGGGCAGTGTAGAAAAAACAGTGCTGTCCTACATTATTCGCGACCACGACCGCGCCCACTTTGAGAGCCGCAAGCGCGAGTTGCAACACCTGTGCAACAAGGTGAATGCCGAGTTCCCCGGTTGCGCCACTATCGAAATCAAAGATCAATACTACAACATGCGCGAGAAGATTGAGCCGGTGATGCACATCATTGAAATTGCCGAAAAAGCAATGAAAAATGCAGGTGTCACCCCCATTGTGCAACCCATTCGCGGTGGCACCGATGGTGCGCAACTCTCGTTTAAGGGTCTGCCTTGCCCCAACATCTTTGCCGGTGGCATGAACATGCATGGCCGCTATGAGTATGTGCCCATTCCTGCAATGGAAAAAGCGATGAACACAATCGTCGAAATTTGCAAGATTGTGGCGCAAAAAGCCCAATAAAATCAAGCATTGCCGAAAAAAGTTGCCCAAAAATTTGCATGTTAGCAAAAATAGCAATACCTTTGCAACGCTTTTAACGGAGAATCGCTAGCTCAGCTGGTAGAGCACAACACTTTTAATGTTGGGGTCATGGGTTCGAGCCCCATGCGGTTCACCAAAACAAAGGAGTACCACCACGGTGCTCCTTTTTGTTTTTGAAACACACTGCCCCAAAATTCCTACAGTAGGGCTCAGTAGGAATTTTGGCGAATACAGCTTTGTTTATAGGCTATGTAAAGATAAAATGCATATTGAAATAGGACAAAAGAATTTTCCATTGATGGTTAATGCCTATGATAAACCTATTATCTCTAATAATGGAAACTTAGCTCTACTTATCAATGGATTTAAAGATGCAGTTGAGCAACACATTAATTTCATTAAAGAATTTCTCATCTTTGATGTTCATTATTTACTCTTAGATCTCCTTAATGTAAGGGATAATCATATATGTGATAAATAAAATGAGTCCAACGAATTATAAGTCTTAATAATATCCGAACAATTTAGATTTTTGAGGGCGTATAACTTGGGGCTGGTGTTGGGGGGAAATAGCGAGGGCAAGGTTGTGTGTTAGCAACCTTGCCCTCGCATGGGAATGGGATTATAATTGACTTAGTGCAATTACTTCACAATGATTTTGTGGGCTTGCCCGTCGGCAACCACAATGTAGACTCCACCCACTACATCAACTTGGGTGGTTCCCTCGCTCACTTGTGCACCCGAGAGGGTGTAGACAGCTACGCGAGTTGCGCCAGCCACATTGATGCGACCATCAACAACGCTTATCATCACATTGCCATTGTCGACGTGGTCAACACCCGAAACGCTGGGAGATGTGCCGTTGAAGTCGTCGAGGCAGAAGTAGGTGGGAGTGTTGAGCCACTTGCCATTATCGCTCATGTCGGTTCCGGTGAAAGTGAATGTCACTTTTTTCACCTTGCCCAGTGAGCTGAGGTCAAACCAAGTCCAATCGGTGATGATGTAGCGTTTTGTAGCATCAACATCGCGATAGTCGGCAAGATAGAAGTCGGCTTTGGCTGTTGTTCCATCGGCCTTGGTGCCGGTGGCAGTGAGCTTGAGCCAATCGCCCTTGGCAAATGCACGAGCAAATTTATTGCCATTTTGCATGATTGTAGCGCCACATGCACTATTGGTCACATACACACCTGTGAGGTCGGCGCCGTCTTTGCTATTGGTGATTTCGACATAGCTACCATCGCTGTAGGCCACGCTATAGGCCTTGGAGTTGTCGTAGCCATGACCCACCGACGAGTTGTATTGATCGGGACCACTGTAACCGGTGAAGGTAGTAGCAGTTTGATTGCTTATAGCAAAACCATGCCACCAGTTGCCCATGTTGTTAATGTGGAAGGCATAGGAGCCACTGTAAATCACATCATCGGCATTGTCGCCATTGAAGTAAGACTCATCGGCAAGATAGTTGTCTTCAAACTTGGCAGGCACTGCATCGCCCAGCACATGAACGCCCGTCTTGGCCACAGCTTTTTGTCCATCGGCACTGGTCACAGTGAGCTTGTAGCCCCAAGTGTAGGCAGGAGTTGCGGTGAGTGTAGCCTCGGTGCCCAGCACTTGGTTCATTTGGTCGCGCCATTCATAGGTGTAGGGAGCCTTGCCACCTGCTACCACGGGAGTGAGGGTTGCACTCTTGCCAGCTTGGATAGTGGCATAGGGGCGAGCCATGGTGATGGTGAGCGAGTCATACTTCATGTCGGTAGTGAACACCTCACTTGCCACCACCTCGCTCTTGCTGCCATCGAGTGCACTCTCGAGCAAGAAGTAGGCCTTGTATTGAGTGCCGGGGGTGAGCTTGCTAAAGTTGCTCACAGCCTCGGTGCCGGCAGCATAGTTAACAGGAGTTGTGGCGAGCAGGTCGTCGGCAGTCACCACTCGAGGAGCACGCACATTCATGATGTGTTGGGGTGCAGGAGTCACGTTTTCGACTTTCTCGACCATAGCATAGAGTTTGCCGGCCACATTCCACTTAGTTTTCACATCGGCAGTGGTTTCGGCCACCTTGGCCACCACAGGATAGCCCTCGGCGATAGCAGGAGCCTCGATCACGATGTCTTTGTATTCATAGGCACCAATGGTGGGCTTAGCGGCATCGCGTGGCTTGCCATCGGCATCGGAAGTGATCGATGCAACGGGGGCACCGGCATTGAGCTTGCCTGCACTCTTGAGGTGCAAGTCGGCATCGCTCACAAAGTCGGCAGCCTCAACAATATTGGTGGTGTTGCCCACCATTGTGGCAAAGGCTTGAATGTTTTTGCCATCAACAATGTTGCCATCGGTAAAGGCATTGTTGTTGAAAGCCACAGTTTTGAGTTTTTCGGCAAGAGCACGATGGAAGAACATGTTGTTTTTAGCACCCGAGAGGTTTTGCAGCAAGTTGTTTTGGAACACAATTCCGGTAAACAACACATCACCTCGATTGCCACAGTTGATGGTGGTAGCATCTTTGCCACCCATGCGCACTGTGTTGTAGATGAAGCTGATGTTTTTGCAATCGCTATTGATGGCGATACCCTTGCTACCAGTATCAGTGTTGCTCACCGAGATAGCATTGTTGTAAACCAGCATTGGCTCGTTGTCGCTACCATAGGAATTGTCTCTAATTTCCATACCATAGCTATAAAGCTCTTGCGAGTTGACTACCGTGTTGTTGCGCACAATAGTCTTGCCACGCACACGGTTCAAGTCGAGACCCCAATAGCCCGATTTGCTCACCGAGTTCACAGTCACGGTGTTGCCATCAATGAGAGCATCGTCTTCGGAGCTCACATAGATGCCCTTGCTACCTGCACCCGAAATGGTGTTATTGAGCACCTTCAGGCCTTGCTCACGTGTGAGCGAGATATAGCCTGTGCCACCCAAGTAGAGGGCGATTCTGCCACCTGTGAATTCGCTGTTTTGAACAGTGAAGAAGTCGTTGTTGTTGCCATCGAGATACACATTTTTGCCACTTCCGGTGCTGCTCAACAGGTCATAAGACTTGGTTTGCACAAGACTCATGCCATAGATGTCGGTCGACTGGTCGGCCTTGACAGCCACATCGTCGAGCGTGCCATGCTGGCTGCGATTGAAGTAGCGAATGGCGGCAGGATAGGTTTGGTCTTTGGGAGCAAAAGTCATGTGCTTGAAAGTCACATAGCAAGTGCTATCAATATTGACCATGCCATATTCTTTCTTGCCACTTCCATAGGAGGGCTTGTTGTAGCGTTCACCTGTGATAATCACCTTGGTGCGGTCGCCACTTTGGCCCTTGAAGGTGATGGGGCTGTTCACGCCAGCACCCTTAATGGCATCGAGCTTGATGTTTTGGGCATAGGTGCCATCTTCAACCTCAAAGGTTACAGGACCTTCAACACCAACTTTGAGCGAAGCTACAGCCTCGCCAAAGGTCTTGAAGTGGGCCTTACTTGAAGCACCAATCACAAAGTTGCCTTTCACGCCAGCCTTGATTTCGCGAGTGGCGGCAGTGGCTTGAGGAGCAAGTGAAGCGCCATCAACCTTCACATCAATGAGGTTGGCCACAATTTTACCACCGGCAGTGGCAGCAGCATCAACATCGGCAGTGAGCCAGAAGTAGTAGTTGCCCTTGGCATTGATTTCGATGGGTTGAGCTGCAGTAAACACGATTTCGCCTTGTGGATTGACCACCTCGCCCACCATGTGGGTTGTGGCAAAACCATTGTGAATATCGGTATAGAAAAGGCGTGCGGCCTTGACGGCGCCGGCTTGGGTTGTGCCTGCAAGCGAGAACTTGAGGTCGGTAACCTTGGTCGATTTCATATCGCCGGTCACTTGCATAGTCACCTTTTGCAATTGTGCATTGCTCTCGCCACGCATCACCGGAGTGGCACTCACGGCAGCGGCTGTCACCGACTCAACCTTGATAGGGGTGAGCTCGTGCAAGCGCACATCGATTTCAAAGCCCTTGGCGCTTGAAGTGGTTTCAAATCTCACAGTGAGTGAGCCATCGGGAGCCGAAGAAATAATGTCTTTCGGGCCCGTAGAATAGCTATATTTACCAATCAATTGCGACTCATCAACTGCGCTACCATTGTAAACATAGAAGTAGTTGCGCACAACCACAAAGGATTTGGAGTTGAGTTTCACAGCATGGCCAGGTTTACCCGACTTGAAGATAACTGTGCCCTTGAAATTCTTAGAGAAATTATTGTCGGGACCACCATCGTCATAAAACTTGATGGGGTTGGTCACAGTCACGGTCATGACTTCGGGTTTCATGAGGAGCACATTCTTCACCACGCGCTCGCCCTTGGGATCTTCGGTCACGGCAGTCGCCTTGTTGTCGGCGTCGGTAATCGAAATCACACGAGCATCAACAGCAGTGCCGGCTTGGGCATCGGCTTTCACGTCGACTTGCACCCAGAAGTAGTTGCTACCTTCAACCAACTCGGCATTGCCGGCAATGGTCACTTCTTCGCCCTTGATTTCGGTAGTGCTACCAAATTCAACGGCATTGGTCAAGTTATAGGCTGCACCGCTATACATCACTTTCACCTTGTCGATAGCTTCGTGCCCCTTGAGGTTGAGTTTCACCTCTTTGAGCACCTTGGTGGTGAGCGATCCCTTGGTCACAACCTCCAAGTCGATGAGAGGCTCATTGGTTGCACCGGTTGAGAGGTCGGCAGTGCTGGTTTGCTTCACATGGGTCTTGGCAATCTCCATGGCAGTGTTCTTGAAGGGATACACCACAGCCTTCCAGCCTGGTCTTGTATAGTAGTCACGATCGGTTTTGGGGTTAAACACGATGGTCAGTGAGCCATCGGCAGCCTTGGAGCGCAATTGCTTGCCAGGACCTGTCTTGGCGTGCTGTGCATCGATTTCCCACAGCAAGTTTTCCTTGTTGGCAATGGTGCCACTATAAACTGCAAATTTGGCTTTAGTGCCATAATTAGCGCTTGCATATTGCACATCAAAGCTGTCGAACGCAATCATGGCCTTGTGATCTTTTTCGGCTGGAGTGAAGGTCACGATGCAATCTTCGGTTCCAGTGTTGTAGTTCTTGGAGTACGACAAGCTCGAAGGCTCGCTATAGAAGTCCCAAGAGTCGCGCAAGAGGTGCGACTGCTTGCCCTTGGTGGCATAGCATTCATTCTTGATGGTGCGTGCCACTTTGAGGGCTTTAGTGGGGTTTCTCAACTCACCGCCCACAGTTGCACCTGCAAAGGTGAGTTCAATGTTTTCGCCATTGAGGGCCTTGTCGTTGAGATCAAGCACCACGGCAAAGAAGTTGTTGCCCTCGATGAGTTCTTGCTCTCCGGTGATGGTGATTTCGTTACCGCTCACAGCAGTGGTCGCCACCTTTTTCTTGGTTGAGAATTCCTTCTTTTTACCCAAGTAGTAAACAGTGGCATTGGCCATGTTCTTGGCATCGGCAGTGGTGAGCTTCACATTGGTGAGCTTCAAGGCCTTCTCAGTGTCCTTGGTCTTTACATTAAAGAACAGCATCTGCACATTCTTGCTCTCGGCCGCCACAGTCGCCTTGCCGGCCTCGGTGGCAAGCAATTCGGTGAAGGACATAGCTTCAGGCTTGAATTGCGACACCACAGCTTCCCAACCTTCGGCGGGATAGCCCGTTTTGCTTCGCATATACACTGTCATCGAGCCGTCGGTGGCAGTCGATTTCACCGTTTCAAGTTCTTTAGTGAGTCGGGTGATGAGTTTTGACTCATCTACTTTGCGACCATTATAGAACTTGAGCAAATCGCTTTTCTCATCATTAACACCCAACGATGAGATAAAGAGCTTGAGCTTCTTGAAGTCAATGGCAATTGACTTGCCTTGAGTGGCAGGCACAAAGGTGATTGAGCCTTCAAAATCTTTCGATATTTTGCCATCTTTGCCACCATCGTCATAGAAATTCACAGGCACATCGCCCACAGTAATTTCTTGAGGAGTGGTTGAAATGAGCGCAATGGCAGGTTTTGCCACTGTCACAGGGGAAATGGCTTGGCGGAAATTGGTGTAGCCATTAGGCAAATCTTGAGTGGTAATGCCAGTGATCACAACTTGAGCCTGAGCACCAACAGGAGCACTCTCTAAAAATTCACCTGCAATAGTAAACAGGTTTTCGCCCTCACTGAGCACATGATTGAGAGTGAACTTGTAGCTGTCGGCACCGGCAGGCACCACAGTAGCAGTGAGGGGGGCAAGAGCCGAATAGTCGGCAGCCTTGCCAGCATAGAGTTTCAACTTGGTGGCATCGATAGCCGAAGCATTGACGGGCACTTTAAACTCAACACCGGTGAGCACATCGGGGTTGGACATGCCTTGTGTAGTAATCGACACATTGGCAAAAGGAATGCCCTTGTTGATTGCAGGAGTGGCCACCACATTGTCATGGGCAGCAAAAGCCTCGGCAACGGTCATCTTCACATTATCAACACAGCGCACGGTGGCTGTCCAGCGAGTGGCCGAAGCATCAAAGTAGATGAAGCCCACCGAGATAGGATCGTCGGCTTTCTCCGAAAGAAAAGAAACATTGCTTTGCTTGCCTTCCAACTTGCCCAAGATTTTGCCAGCGGGCAAAACCGTTGTGGCAGTTACCTCTTCTTTTTTGGTGGCCCACTTGAATGAGTTATTGGCATCGGGGTCGCCAGCATAGATGTTGAGATAGGTGAAAGTTGGAGTTGCAGGAGCACCATACAAATCATCGTCATCATCGTCATCGGGAGCAGGGGGAGCCACGTTTTCCATGCTCACCTCGCTAAACACGATTTCAATTGACTTGCCACTGGCAGGTTTAAACACGGTGAGAGAATGTGAGTTCCAATAGCGACCATTTATTTGGGTGCGACCATTCACACCATAAAAAGTGATCACATCATCTTCTCCCACATCAATCACTTGTTTGCCAAATTGCAGTTGCTTCACAGTCCTCTTTTCAGCAGCATGACCAGCAAGAGGCAATGCCATGAAAATAACGACAATCAACAGCAAAAAAGATTTAAGCTTGTTTGACATAAAAAAATTGATTGTTATTAAAATTAATACTAAAATTATTTTGTTAGCACTTGCATTTTGATAGAAGTCTATTGTTCCCTACAACACGCACGAGAGGGAGAGTAAAGAAAAATGGGCAACTACCACATTTCTTGCATAGCGATAGCCTCCTCTCGTTTTTCTTAAAAAATCTTGGTAAAAAAGATGGAAAAGTCATGCCCCAACGATTGCTTCTTGCCGTGATTTTTCTCCACCTCCTCCTTGTGTGTTGAGAGAGCGAGACAACACCGGCTTTGAGCATCATCAAGAATAAACCTGCCACTTCATTACCCCCGGAAGCAACCGACTTTACCCATCGCCTTTCTTCCTTTTCAAGGAAAGGCGATGAGAAGATAGTAAGGCAGGTTTTCTGACTTGTTCCACTGGTCGTGCAGCCTTCCCAGCCCCTTCAAGAGAGAGCCAGTGGCACATCACCGGGCACAACCAGCCATAGCGGAACTCACAGCAGCGGGTCTGTTCGGGATTTGCACCCGATTCCCTTTTCACTGCGAGGCGGGCACGAAACCTATCTCACAGTCACCAAACTATCTGCACCACAAAGTTACAAAAAAATATCGAACTCCCCCACTATTTTCCTTTTACAAAGCTGAAATAAATTGCACACCCTCAATGGGCACAACACAGCAATTTCATTATATCCCAACATGCAGCTATCAAATATCAATATTTAATTGTATCTTTGTTTTGCAAAGTATTTAAGTCATGATTATAGGATATACCACCGGGGTTTATGACCTCTTTCACATCGGGCACTTAAACCTCCTGAAAAATGCCAAAGGCATGTGTGACAAGTTGATTGTGGGTGTAACAGTTGATGAGCTTGTGACCTACAAAGGGAAGCAAGCCATGATTCCATATTGCGACCGAGCCGAAATCGTGCGCAATATAAAATATGTAGATGCAGTTGTTCCACAATATGACATGGACAAACTGACTGCGTGCAAAAAACTCAAAGCCAACATTCTATTTGTGGGAGATGACTGGTATAATACCCCAAAGTGGAAAGACTATGAAAAAGAATTTACCGACGCTGGCATTCAAATCGTGTATTTCCCTTATACCAAGGGTATTTCTTCTACAAAAATCACAGAAGCATTACAGCAAGTGAGAGGTTGGACTGTGAATAATGACAACAATACAAACCAAATTAAATAACCCCCAAAATATTACGGAGAACAACAAATGATTAATAAACCCTTTTGTCTAAGTTCATATTTTGCCTACCGATATATTTTTAAAGATGGCATTGATTTTTACCCTGGCATGGAACACGTCAATTTCAAACCCATAGCCCTAAATCAACGAATAAAAGTGAACAAGGCCTCTGAAATAGATGCCGAAATCAAACGCCAATTCAATAAACTATATCAACAATACAACAACATTGGCATCTTGCTTTCGGGAGGAATGGACAGTGCCATACCGGCCTCTTATCTGCGCCCGGGTAGCCATGCCTACACTTTCACGACCCAAGACTCGGCAGTGTTTAATGACGACTTGCAACGAGCCCGATATTATTGCAAGAAATTCAATTTAATTCATCATCAAGTAAACATCAGCTTTGACGATTATAGCACATACACTCCCATTGTAATGCGTGCCAAAGGGGCACCCGTGCATTCTATCGAGCCACAAATCTACAAAGCAGCCATTGAGGCTAAAAGAGATGGCGTGGAACTCATGATTGTGGGAGAGAGTGCAGACCTCATTTTTGGAGGTATGAATCAGCTTATTGGTGAAGATTGGAATTTTGATGATTTCGTAAAACGATACACCTTTCTCGACCCCAATGAGGTGCTTAGAGAGCCCGACAACAAGGTTTTTGACCTCTATGAGACCTATCGCAAAGAGGAAGGCAAGATTGACTTCTTGAAATTTATGGACGAAGTTTTTTCTATCGAAAGCTCCAGTTCCTATCTCAATGCCTTTGGCACGGCTCAAATGCCCTATTATGACCCCTATGCATGCCTGGTGATGGGACAACCTCTTGACCTAAAACGTGTGAGAAATGGGGAGCCAAAATATTTGATTAGAGAACTCTATGCACTCAAATATCCCGAGCGTGAGATTCCCTTCAAAATTCCAATGCCTCGGCCTGTAGATGCTTTTCTGCAAAATTGGAGTGGTCCCAAACGCCAAGAATTCAGAGAGGACATCGACATGAATAAACTCACAGGCAATCAAAAGTGGCAATTATGGTGTGCTGAGTTATTTCTAAATTTATTTGACCAACAAAATATAGATGCAAGATGAAACAAGTTGAAGTCACGGGAACATTGCGCACCCAATGGGTGGAGTGCATCACCGATATACTCAATTTTTACATTCAGTTTTGCAACAAGCACAAATTGCGATATTTTGTAGCCTATGGCACAGCTATTGGAGCCGCAAGGCACCACGGAATAATACCTTGGGACGATGACATTGATGTGGTGATGCCCCGGCCTGATTTTGAAAAATTCAAACAGCTGTGCCAAACCGAAGATTTAGGAAAATATGAACTCATTTCCCCATTCAACACCCCCAACTATTATTTGCCATTTTACAAATTATGCAACAAAGAAACCACCCTGCTCGAAAAAGACGAATATAGATGCATCATTGGCATGTTTATCGACATTTTTGTTTATGATGGCATGGTAAACGACAAAACTCAATTCCTTAAATTGCAAAAAAAATATACTAAATATTGGAATCGACTGACACTTGTTTCTACCTACTACAAGAAGGAAACTATCATAAACAAGCTCAAGAGTGGCAGATTTAAAGACATGCTGCATTATTTCCTCATCAACCTCAACCGCAAGCAATTAAGGCGGTTCTACCTAAAGAAATTGCAAGATGTCGTAAACACCTACAATTACGACGAGCAGCAATTTATCACCAAATATCCTCCAGGATATGGCGACAAGGAGCTCATTCCGAAATCATGGATAGAAGAATCCACCCTCCTACCCTACGATGGACTACAAGTAGCCATTCCCAAAAACTACACTCGGTGGCTAAACAACTATTTCGACGACTACACCCAATTGCCTCCTATCGAGCAACGTCACACTCAGCACTCCATCGCCTATGTGAATTTTAAACAAAGAGAAACCATCGATGAAGTGCTCAGAAAGGTAACATCATAATCCAAATACACATCGTTTTTTTTGTTCTTGATGCTATGAAAGTTTCAATTTTGGTTCCTATATATGGAGTAGAACACTACATTGAACAGTGTGCACGGTCGCTATTTGAGCAAAGTTATAGTGATATTGAGTATATCTTTGTCAATGACTGCACACCCGATTCAAGCATGGATATATTGAAACAAGTGCTATCAATATACCCTAACCGAAAATCGCAAGTGCGCATCATTGAACACGAACACAACCAAGGCCTGGGGGCTGCACGACTCACTGCCACCAAGGCTGCAACAGGTGAGGCCGTGATGCACGTCGATAGCGACGATTATATCACACCCATGGCTGTGGAATTGCTTGTAGCGACGATGGAACGCACAGGTGCAAGTTTGGTAGATGGCGCCTTCCAGGAAGAGAGTGGCGGTAGAATATCACCTCCCATCACCCCTTTTGCCGGCAACACCGAGGTTTACCTCAAACTGATTTTGTGTCAAAATATCATACCTCATCACATCTGGGCACGTCTCATTAAGAAAGATTTATACACAACCCACAATATTTTCTCAATATCGCAAATTGACTATGCCGAGGACTATGCCATAGTGCCTCGATTATTACTTCACGCAAAGCGAGCTACAATACAAGAATCGGTGTATATTTACCGCACCGACAACATGGAATCTTACACTCACAACATCAAAGAAAAACACAATATTTCATTTTTCAAGTCTAACCGATTGGTTCTTGACTTTATAGAACGCGAGGACAAAAACAAGCGTTATACTCATGCAAAGTTTTTTGCCCAATTGGCAGTATTGCGCCATGCACGCCGTTTTGGAGCTACCATGCAGCAAGTGAATCAATATTGCCCCATGCACTTTAATGGCAGCCCATGGTACATTAAACTATGCGCCTTGATGTTTACCAACCAGCATATTTCTTACAGATTGGCGGTAATACTCTATCGCTTGACACGACGACTTTACAAAGAGCTCATCACTCGCTTTTAAACCTCTTGCTTTTTAAAAGGGCTAAACTCTCAGTCATCATGTCGATGCGAGCTATATGCATAATTGCAAAATAGAGCACTGCCGCAAGTAGCACACGCACCACAAGCAGTAGCACACGGTGCTGAATGGAGCAAGTTGTGCAATAGGTAATGCCCATGACAACCACCGAAGTGAGCAAGAAAGGCAAAAGGTCACGCATGGTGTCGACCAATCGCAACCCTATGAGCCGTTTCCCCACTTGTTGCCACACCAGCAGCCACAAAATGGTGAAAATTGAATAGGCTATAATCATAGCATAAAAGCCCAATGGCCTGAAAGCAAAAATAATGACGAACAATGAGGCAAGTTGAGCTACATTACACCACAGATAAATGTCGGAGCGACCTTTGCTGATAGCCAAGTTTTGAAACATGCTCTGAAAGGGTATGAAAGCGCACGCAATGGCCAACACTTGAAGCAACTCCACACTTGCTTGCCACTTTTCTCCTATCGCAATCACTATAAACTCTTGCGACACGAGCGAAAGTCCAAACATGACAGGAAATGAAAGAAAAGCTGTGAAACGCATCATTTTGCGAAAAATGCGACGCTCGCGCTCCACTTCATCGTCGGCAGCAACAAGCACCGTTTGGGCCACTTGCCCTAATGTGCCCGTAACAAAGCCACTTGCCATGGTGCTCCACTTGCTGGCTTGCGTGAAGTTGCCCACATGGCCTATCGAGAAGAGGCGTCCAAACACAAAGGTGAGAATATTGCCGCTCAAGGTATTCAACATGTTTGTAAGCAGTATTTTAACACTAAATCCAAACATGTTTTTCACAGGTCTATAATCGATATGAAAAGAGGGTCGCCAAGCACTATAATAGTAGCGTCCGGCTGTCATAAAAGAAATATAGAGCAACTGTTGCCATGCCATGCTCCAATAAGCCCAACCATTAAAAGCCATCGTAATGCTCACAATTCCCGACAACGACAATGCCCATAAATTAATAATGGCAGTTTCACGATTCATCATATTTTTAGCCATATAGGCTGCGGGCACAATACCTAATGAAGATATGGGGATACACAAAAAAAGCAACCGTGACAAATCGGTTAATGCCGGTTGATGGAAAAAAAACGCAATGAGCGGTGCACACAAGAATAGCACACCATAGAGCACTGCTCCTGCTGTGATATTGAACCAAAATACAGAATTATACTCGGTAAACGAAGGTTGCTTGATGTTGATAAGGGCTTGTGTAAAGCCACTGCTTTGCAAGTTTCCGGCAAGGAGGGTGAAAATGGAGAGAACCCCCACGAGGCCATAATCGGCAATCGACAAGAGACGGGCAAGAAAAATCCCAATCACAAGGCCAAAGATTTGGATTGTGCCATTGCTGAGTGCACTCCAAAACATGCCTTTGGTGGTTTTTTCTTTTAAAGTCTCCATTGTTTTTTGCCGTTACAGTCGCAAAGGTAATGATTTTTTTGAGGAGATTCTTTGAGGAGTTAAGGAGTCAGGAGTTAAAGGAGTTAAGGCAACACGATTGATAGCAGTATTAGTTGCCTGAAAAACAATGAATTACACAAATTTAACGAAGATGGGGCTGTGGGATTGAGCCGTTTATTCTTCCGTTAAATTTGTGTAATTCGTTGATATTCTACCTTGAAATTCCGTGAAATCCGTGAGACTCAAGGAGGGAATTTTTGGAGAGCCAATCTCTATCGTTCATAACTCCTTTAACCCAAATCGGTCATTAGGTTTCTTTGTTTTTGTCAAATTATTTTGAGTAATTTTTGATTGATTTTGAGGGCGTTTAGCGGGCTAAACAACCGAAAAAGCAGTCAAAAAGAACCAAAATAAATGATAAAGGCAAGGAAAAGCCTAAGATATTTTCTTATTGCGACCTAATGACCGATTTGGGTTAAACTCCAGATTCCTTAACTTCTCGATTAGCTATTTTTCTACTTTTTTGCCAGCAACCTGCCAGTCGGTGATGCCACCTGCAAGATTCACCACCTTGAAACCAGCTTTTGAGAGTTGCCGAGCAGCACTGGCACTGCGGCGACCACTGCGGCAATACAGCGCCACTTGCTGCCTTTTGTTGAGACTTGCAGTAGCCTTATCGAGAAAATCGGCCGAGAGCACGTCGATGTTCACAGCTCCCACCAAGTGGCCTTGCATGAACTCCTCGGCACTGCGCACATCAACAAGTTGCACATCGGGCTTGGCTATAAACTGCTCAAACTGGTCGACGGTCATGTCGTGCACACCCTCGCCACTCTTGCATGATCCAAGAAAAAAGCTAAACAATCCCATCATCATCAATAATAAATATTTCTTCATCGTGTTTCATTGTTTTGTTATTTCACCAAAACCTTTTTGCCATTCTTGATGAGAAGTCCCTTGGCTCCGGCATGCACGCGCTGTCCCATCATGTTATACACGGGAGCATCATCGCCACCGGCCTCGCTTGCCTCAACCACGGTGACACCTGTTGCTAAGTGTTGTGTCAAGTGATAGTCGAGATAGGCTCCCGGATAGGCAAACCTAATGGTGGCTTCGCGCGAGTCGACACCTGCAGGCAGAGCTTCGACATCGAGTTGCACAATGGTGGCAAATCCCATTTCAGATCCCGTATCTTCCTTGAGTTGTAATTTTATCCACGATGGCAAGTCAATTTTGGCTTTTGCTTGTGTCTTAGGGGCATTTTGAGGAGCATTGGGCTCGACCGTGGTGATAGTCCATGTAGAGGCAGGTTGATAGGAGAAGAGTTCGAGATAATAGAGTTCGCCAGTGGGCAAGAAGTCGTGGGCTTCGGGCTCAATATTAGAGCGATAGGTCAGCCATGGGCGTTCGGTTTCGATGAAAATTGAGGGAGCCGAGTAGAACCCTGCCTCAATGGTGTGGTTCACTCCCTTGAAGGAGATTTTGCCATCGTTGCCAGTGATGCCCACATAGCCCAACTCGCCATAGCCCTCATCAACCTTGTCGCTACTGCATTGCAGGGTGAAGTCGCTGATGCCATCGGCATTGTAGCCCGACACCACAACCAAAATGTCGCTATTGATTTCGGGAGTGCCTCCCTCATCGTCTTTCACCAAAATTGGCAACATGCCCGATGTGGCAGTAGAGTTGTCGATAGTGGCAAGGCCACTGGCAATGCGACGTTTTAGCTTGGGTGTAACAGCCTTGGCATCGTCGTAGGCCGGAATCGACTCAATCTCATAGATTTCGGCTTTGAGTAGCGCATTGGCATCTTTGCTCCACTTGAGTCGTTGATATTTCACACCCACACGATTAATCAAGTAGGGGTGGGCTGGTTTTTCAAAGGCAATGGCCGAGTAGTCATAGCCTGCAGTGTTGCGTCCAAAGGTATAGGCCTTTTCTCCACCTTGGGCAGCATATTGAGCATCGAGAGTGTGATAGTAGCCGGCCGATGTGGAAGATCCATCGCGATTGCCACCCAAGGCAAAATAGGTGCTCGACTCCCACATGTGGCGCGTGTTGAACGACTCCATGCGAGCATACTTCCAGTTGGGATAGGTCCACACAAACGAGGGCTTGTAGACCTTGCTCTTGTTGTAGCCACCCATGAAGTAGGTGATTTCTTTATCGCCAGCTTTGGCCACAAGAGTGGGCACGGTGTCGTTGAGGTGCAGGGCATAGGGCACAGTGAAGTCGCGCTCGGTGGAGGTGGTGGGTTTCTTGTCGAGCAGCTTGTCGACATAGGTGCTCCATGTGTGCTCGGTTGTGCCCGTCGATGTGTTCACATAGGTGGCCTTGGTGTAGGGCGTGACGTGCAACCACGGAGCATAGTAGCCCCACAATCCTTTTTGGGTGTCTTTGGTGTAATAGGAACAATAAAACGAACCTCTTGGGCGCATATAGCCCACAGCCACGTTGGTTTCTCCGGCTTTTTTAGCTTGATTCAATGTCACTTCTTGAGCCCCACTTTGGTCGAGTTGTCCATCGAGTTGTGGCTGTTGTGCCTGTACACTGGTTGCTGCCAGCATCACAGCGCATCCCAATAGTAGATCTCTTTTCATGTTGTGAATGTTGTTTTGATGAATAATCGTTATTTTGTTTTTTCAATTTTGAGGACAAAAGATGATAAAAACAAATAAAAAAATATGATAATATGATAATATTGCACAATATTAGCCATAATTTCTCAATTTTCAAAGACAATCGCAAGATTTAATTTTAAGGAGAATTTTTGAGGGAGACAATCTCTATCGTTCATAACTCCTTTAACTCCTGCCTCCTTTACTCCCCAAAAAATCTCCTCAGCAAAAAAAAATGTGCTGTAATCGTTGTTGCAATACCCACAATTCGGGTTATCTTTGCAACCGAGATGAGCACAAAGATGGCTCAACAGCATCTATAACCATCAATAAATATATCATTAAATTACAGCATTATGAACGTAGGAGACAAAATTCCGGCAGTGCTTGGCATCGACCAAGACGGAAAAGAAATAAAATTGAGCGACTTTGCCGGTCGCAAAATCGTGCTTTATAGCTACCCTAAGGCCAATACCAGCGGTTGCACTGCCGAGGCTTGCTCACTGCAAGAGCACAAGGCCGAACTTGAAGCGGCTGGCTATGCCATTGTGGGTGTGAGCAAAGACAAGCAAGAGTTGCAAAAGAAATTTGCCGACAAAAACTCGCTTGAATTTCCCCTCATTGCCGACACCAACACCACCTTGTTGCAAGAATTGGGTTGCTGGGGCGAGAAAGTGGCTTGTGGCCGTCGCACGATAGGCACACTGCGCACTACCTATTTAGTGAACGAGCAAGGCGTGATTGAAAAGATTTTCACTCCCAAGGAAATCAAAACCAAGATTCACGCCGAGCAAATTCTCGACTACATCAAGCAGTAATCGAGCCGAGGGACAGCGCATGCAAATCATTCTTGCCAATGCCAAAATCATGCAGGAGCACAGTGTGGTGGAGCCACACTCTGTGCCCCTGTTTCACGACACAGCCCAAGCCATTGCCACCGAAATGGCACAGCTCGACCCAAGCGAGATGGCACAGCTCATGCACTGCAGCCTGCAACTGGCAGGAGAAAACTGCTTGCGCTACCGCAATTTCAACTTTGCCTCCAAGTTGCCTGCCATCATGGCCTATAACGGACAAGCCTACAAGCACCTGCGTGCCCACACATTGAGCAGCGCAACGCTCACCTATGCCCAAAGCCACTTGTGGATCACTTGCTTTCTCTATGGCTTGTTGCGACCGCTCGATGGCATTGTGCCCTATCGCATGGAGCACGACTTGAAGTTGCAAGCCACAGGTGAGGTGCCCCTTAGCCGATATTGGCGCGACAAGTTGACCGATGTGCTCATCGAGAGCGTGAAAGCCGACGATGGCATATTGTTGCACCTGTCGACTGCCGAGTTTGAAAAGCTATTCAACTGGCCACGCGTGTGCCGCGAGGTGCAAGTGGTGCAACCTCTTTTCTATGTGAGCAAAGGCGGAGAACTCAAAAATCAAGCCGTGTGGGCCAAAACCTGCCGTGGTGCCATGGCTCGCTCTGTGCTCCAAAACCAATGCGCCACCATTGGCGAGCTTGAAACTTTCACCTATGAGGGCTTTGCTCTTGCAAGTGCCCAAGAGGGGGGCAACACTTTGATATTTGTGAAAAACATCTAAATGCAAAAAAGAGCGATGACACCACCCCTTGTTGATGAAATATTCCATGCCCTTGAAGCCTTTTCTACCGAGGAGAAACGCACCATGTTGCCACGTTTTTTCAAGACAGGAAAAGGAGAATATGGCGAAGGCGACCAATTCATGGGAGTCACAGTGCCCTGTGTGAGGCAAGTGGCCAAGCAACATGGCAGCCTGCCATTGCCCTTGTTGCACGAGTTGCTCGCAAGCAAGTGGCACGAAATGCGCTTGTGTGCCTTGCTCATTCTCGTGTTGCAATGCAAAAAAGAGGTGAGCCAAGAAGTTTTCAACTTTTATCTCGCCCACTCGGCTCGCATCAACAATTGGGACCTTGTAGACCTCTCGGCTCCCGGCATTGTGGGTCGCTATCTCATTGGCAAAAATCGCGATGTGCTCTATCAGCTTGCCCAAAGCCCTCTGCTGTGGGACAATCGCATTGCCATGGTTGCCACCTATGCCTTTATCAAGCAAGGCGACCTCGACGATACCTACCGGCTCGCCACCATGATGATGCATTCCCCCCACGACCTCATGCGCAAGGCCACCGGGTGGATGTTGCGCGAGGCAGGCAAGCGCGACAGTGATCGCCTGTATCGCTACATCGACAGCCACAAGCACGAAATGCCCCGCACCATGTTGCGCTATGCCATCGAGCGATTTGATCCTGCCACACGCAAGCACCTTATGGGAAAATCAAGCATGGCAAAGGAGAAGAATACCCATTTTTAGGTATTGCCACGGCATGGCGACCATGCTACTTTTGCGTTGTAACAAAAATAGTGCTACAATGCAAAACACAAAATTATCGGGGATTCCCGAAACCATGCTCATCCCTCTATGGGCCAAAGCAACCGAAACCGAACAAGGCGGAGGATTGCTATGCGACAAGTGTGCCATGCAAATAAAAAGTCAAATCGACTATAATTTTTCAAAGTTCAAAAAGTCGACCATGTCGAGAGTGGGCTGTTGTGTGCGTGGGGCACTCATTGATGAAGAAACCTGCAACTTTATAGGAGACAACCCCAATGCCGTGGTCATTCAGCTGGGGGCCGGCCTCGATGCCCGCTATCAGCGCATAGGCATGCCCAAGGTGACCTGCTGGTATGACCTCGACCTCAAGCAAGGCATAGAATTTCGTGAGCAATTATTACCCCACACAGATAATAATGTGTATTTGGCACAATCAATGTTTGATTACAGCTGGATCGACCGAGTGAAATCGCATGATGCCCCCGTGCTCATTATCATTGAGGGAGTGCTCATGTATTTCAATGCCAAAGACGTGCAAGATTTTTTCATGGAACTATGCACTCGATTTGAACGCGCCACTGTGCTCATGGACATTCTTGCCTATGTCGCACTGAAACATGCCCGACACCACGAAACCTTGAAGAAAATAGACAACTGCCCTGAATTCAAGTGGTCGATACTCGACAGCAACGAGATGGAGGCATGGCACCCCAAGTTGCACTTGGGTGCCGAGTACTACATGAGCGATCACGACAACGGGCGTTTTCCGCTCATCTTGCGTGGACTCTATAAAATCCCCTATTTCTACAAACGCTACAATCAGCGCATCGTGCGGATGGAAATAAAATGAAGGGAGATTTTTGAGGAGTAAAGGAGACAGGAGTTCAGACGGCACGATTGATAGTGGCATTAGTTGCCTAAAAATCAACAAATTAAACAAACACCCCTCTTCACTCCCCATTCACTTCCCTCAAAAATCCCCCACATAGCATTCATCTTCACTCCATTAAAGAATCTCCTTTTAAAAAAATATGCTACACAACAGAACAAAGGCAAAAGTTTAGATTTCATCTTGCTTATGGTGCCTTTTGTTTAAATTTATGGCTATTTTGTTATTTTTGTTTTTTTTACACCTTTTATTTAGATATTAAAATACAAACAAACACTTATTAACAAAAATATTTTCCACTTAAAAGTTTTTATTACAATAATAAAGGGCTTAACTTTGCATTGCAATACACTAAAAAATGTTGTTTGTTGACAATGCCTTCGGGCTGTTCAACTGAATCAAAAAAAATCATGTTAGAAAAAAACAATGTAAAGTTCCGTCAAAGCATTGTGGTTCGCTTCTCTGGCGATAGCGGTGATGGTATGCAGTTGGCCGGCAACATTTTCTCCAATGTTTCGGCCGAGATTGGCGATATCATCTCAACTTTCCCCGACTATCCTGCCGAGGTGCGTGCACCACAGGGCTCTTTGAACGGCGTTTCAGGTTTCCAAGTAAACATTGGTCACGGAGTGCACACTCCCGGTGACGAATGCGATGTGCTTGTTGCCATGAATCCAGCCGCCCTTAAACAAAATGTTAAATTCTTGTCGCAACGAGGCGTAGTCATCGTTGACATCGACTCGTTCAAGAAAACCGATTTAGCCAAAGCCCTCTTCACAACCGATGATCCCTACAAGGAGCTCGGCTTGAAGGCCCAAGTGGTTGAAGTGCCCATGACCGAGATGGTGAAAGCCGCCCTCAAGGACACCGGCATGGACTTCAAGTCGCAAATGAAGTGTCGCAACATGTTTGCCCTTGGTCTTGTGTGCTGGTTGTTTAACTTCCCCATGGATGCCCCCTTGCACTTCTTGAAAGAGAAATTTGCTAAGAAACCCGCAGTCTATGAAGCCAATGCCAAGGTAATTCAAAGTGGCTATGACTACGGTCACAATATCCATGCATCGGTATCGACCTATCGTGTTGAAACCGACACACAACGTCCTGGTACCTACACCGACGTAAACGGCAACAAAGCTACTGCTTGGGGTCTCATCATGGCCAGCGAGCGCAGCCACTTGCCTTTGTTCTTGGGTAGCTACCCCATTACACCTGCAACCGACATTTTGCATGAGCTTGCCAAACGTCGCGACTTGGGTGTGAAAGCCATTCAAATGGAAGACGAGATTGCCGGCATTTGCTCGGCAGTGGGTGCTTCGTTTGCAGGCAACTTGGCCGTTACCACCACTTCGGGTCCTGGTTTGGCACTCAAGAGCGAAGCCATTGGCCTTGCTGTGATGGCCGAACTTCCACTCGTGGTTGTTGACGTGCAACGTGGTGGCCCATCAACTGGTCTTCCCACCAAAACAGAGCAAACCGACCTCAACCAAGCCCTCTATGGTCGCAGTGGCGAAAGCCCACTCGTGGTTGTGGCAGCCTTGTCGCCCAGCGACTGCTTCCACTCGGCATTTGAGGCAGCTCGCCTTGCCATTGAGCACATGACTCCCGTGATTTTGCTCACCGACGCTTTCATTGCCAATGGCTCGAGTGCATGGCGCATTCCCGAAGCAGGCGATTATCCCGAAATTCGTCCCAACTTTGTAACCAAAGACATGAAGGAAAACTGGACTGCCTATATGCGCAACGAAGAAGACGTGCGCTACTGGGCTGTTCCTGGCACCGAGGGCTTCACTCACCGCGTGGGTGGTCTTGAAAAAGACTACAACACAGGAGCACTCTCCAACAACCCCGAAAACCATGAGCGCATGGTGAAGGCTCGCGACCGCAAGGTGGCTTGTGTGGCCAACCACATTCCCGAACAGGAAGTGCAAAGCGAAAACACTGGAGCCGAGACTATCATCGTGGGTTGGGGCGGCACCTATGGCCACCTCTACACTGCCTATGAAGAGCTCAACAAGGCAGGTGTGAAGGTTGATCTCACACAATTCCGCTACATCAACCCATTGCCCCGCAACACCGAGAAGTTGCTGAGCAAATACAAAAACGTGATTGTGGTTGAGCTCAACAATGGCCAATTTGCCAACTATCTGCAATCGAAGTATGCCAAACTGAACATCAAACGCATCAACAAGGTTCAAGGTCAACCATTCTTGGTGAGCGAAATCGTTGAAGGTGTGAAAAAAATAATGGAGGAGTAAAAAATGGAAAACGATAACATTCAGGGTTTTCAACCCAAAGACTACAAGAGCGACCAAGCTGTTCGCTGGTGTCCAGGGTGTGGCGACCACGCCGTTCTCAATGTGCTTCACAAAGCCATGAGCGAACTTGGAATTCCTCCCTATAAAACAGCGGTGATTTCGGGTATCGGTTGCTCAAGTCGCCTTCCCTACTACATGCGCACCTATGGTTTCCACACCATTCATGGTCGTGGCGGTGCCGTAGCAACTGGTTTCAAGGTAGCCAATCCCGACATGACCGTTTGGCAAATCTCGGGTGATGGCGACTGTCTTGCCATTGGTGGCAACCACTTCATTCACGAGGTGCGTCGCAATGTGAACCTCAACCTCATCTTGCTCAACAACAAGATTTATGGTCTCACCAAGGGTCAATACTCGCCCACAAGTGCACGTGGCTTTGTATCGAAGTCATCGCCTTATGGAACAACCGAAGATCCCTTTGTGCCTGCCGAGCTCGTGTTTGGCGCACGTGGCACTTTCTTTGCCCGTAGCATCGACGTTGAGCTCAAGATCACGCAAGAAATCATGGTTGAGGCTGCCAAGCATCAAGGTTGCGCAGTGATGGAAATTTTGCAAAACTGCGTGATTTTCAACAATGGCATTCACAACTTCATCACCGACCGTGAAACTCGTGCCGACCGCACTATTCACCTTGTGCACGGTGAGAAGATGATTTTTGGTAAAGAAAAGAACAAGGGTATTGTGCAAGATGGTTTTGGCCTGAAGGCTGTGACCATTGGCGAAGATGGCTACACCATCGACGACGTGCTCGTGCACGATGCACACTGCCAAAACAACTTCTTGCACCAGCAATTGGCCATGATGGACGGTCACGACCTGCCTCTTGCCATTGGTGTGATTCGCCAAGTTGAAGAACCCTCTTATGAGGCTTGTGTGAAACAACAAGTAGAAGAAGTGCAAGCCAAGCATGGTTTCAAGACCCTGCGCGACATGGTGATGTCGGGCACCACATGGGAGGTAAAATAAAAAATAGCATGGCTCGCACACAACGTGTGCACAACTTCTAAAAAGTAGTAGCACGTTGTGCTTCACCACATAGCAACGGCTCGCCCCCTTTATTATTCTTAGATGAAGAAAACACAAGGGACGAGCCGTTTTTTTTTCATTTTTTTGAAGTCGGCACAACAAGAACTAATATGCATTTATAAACCACTCTAAATCACAGCTCATTGTGGCAGAATCGGGAGTGCAAAACATCGACTCAGCCATCACTTCCACCGAGGTGGCACGCTACAACACCCGTTGCGAACGCGTGAGCGAGACTGTGAGTGGCATCAACATCGTGAAATATAGCGACGGTAGCGCGCGCAAGGAATTGCGCCAATAACTTTGCCCGGAGCGTGAGCAAATCGCCATAAAAGTTGTATCTTTGTCACCACACAAAGATACAACTGCTTTTTTGCTATGGCCCATAAAATGAGAATCGACATATTGAGCGTGATGCCCGAAGCTCTCGACTCGCCCCTGCACTGCTCTATACTGCAACGCGCACAAGACAAGGGGCTGGTGGAAATTCATGTGCACAACCTGCGCGACTGGACGCTCAGCAAGCATCGCAAGGTCGACGACTACCCCTTTGGTGGCGAAGCTGGCATGGTGATGCAAATCGAGCCCGTATTTCGCTGCATGGAGGAGTTGAAGAGCCAACGCGACTACGACGAAATCATTTTCACCTCGCCCGATGGCGACCTGCTCGACCAGCCCACAGCCAACACCCTCTCGCTATCGCGCAACATCATGATATTGTGTGGTCACTACAAGGGAATTGACTACCGCATTAGAGAACACCTCATCACTCGAGAAATTTCGATTGGCAACTATGTGCTCACCGGTGGTGAGTTGCCTGCCGCTGTGATTGCCGACTCGATTGTGCGCCTCATTCCGGGAGCTATTGGCGACGAGCAAAGTGCCCTCACCGACTCGTTTCAAGACAACCTGCTTGAAGCCCCCGTCTACACCCGTCCTGCCAACTTCAACGGCTGGAGGGTGCCCGAAGTGCTGTTGAGTGGCAACCAAGCCAAAATTGAAGATTGGAAAATGCAACAGGCACTTGAACGCACACAGCGATTGAGACCCGAATTGCTCAAGGGAATGTAATACTGCTAAATTGAGATAAAAAACATGACTTTTTTTGGTAAAGAATATCATAGGCCCAAGTGGGTGCCCAAGTGGTTGAGCATCTCATTTGTGGTGTTTGTGGCATTTCTTGTGTATATGCTCTTTTTGGGCGAGAACAACTATCTCAAAATCAACGAATACAAGAAAGAAATCAACGACCTCAAAGCCGAGATTAAAGCCAACGAAGACTCGGCAGCCGTCTATGATGCCAAAGTGAAAGAATTACACACCGACCGACAAAGCCTTGAGCGCATAGCTCGCGAAAAATATGGAATGAAGCGTGCCAACGAAGATGTGTATGTGACCGACATTCCCTAAACAACCCCCTCAACTTCAATAATCTATGGTTTCGCAAGAAAAACAAAACACGATACAGGGGCTCATGCTCGCCGTGGGACTACTACTCATGATGGCCGTGGTGGTGATGCGCCTGCTCAACATCACATGGCAACACGACAAGTGGCTATTTGCCTTTGGGGCAGTGCTCACCCTTGCCGAGCGACTCACCGAGCAATATCATGGCGACAACATGCGCCTGCGCGTGCTCTATCGCATGGGCAAAATCTCGGCAGTGCTCTACTGCGTGGCAGCCTATTTCATGTTTACCCCCACCGGCACCCTGCGCGACAGCCTCGCCTTTCTCATTGCCGGAGCTGTGATGCAACTCTACTGCACCTTTGCCTACGACCACGAGCAAAAGAAGCACCCCAACAACAAGTAAGTCACTGCCATTTCAGGCTCATTTCAGAATTTTTATTTTTACAGCGATGGGGCAATAAACACTTGCCAATCATAATTTTCTCCACCTCGTTGCACATAGCCTTTGGCAATCATTCTTGATAATTATTTTTTCACAGCCGATGTTGCTATGCCTGCTTTTTGAGCCAATTCTTCAATTGTAATATCGGGGGCTTCCTGCATGGCTACAAGAATCTTATTGCTCGACACACTTCTAAACACAATTCTTTGACCATCATACCACCACACATGAGGTGATTGTTCTGAAACAAAACCAATATTATATTCCAATTCTTGTGCCACAAGCGACTTGAAATATCTAACAAAAGGTCCTATTTCTCGCATAGAAGTATGCGCACCATCAAAAGCCACTGGCCCCACTTTCTCGTCGGCTTCGTGCAAAGCATCTAAATATTGCCCTTTATTGCGATTGCGCACAACAATCATGGGCCAATCGTGGCGAGCCAAAATATAGTTTACAAGCAACCGTGCAATGCGTCCATTCCCATCTTCAAAAGGATGGATGCGTATATATCGATAATGAAACATGGCCGCCAATTCTACCGGCGTGAGAATAGCCTGCGCTTCGGCCTCGTTATACCAGTCAACCAAGTCACTCATCAATGAGGGAGTTTCTTCGGGAGAAGCATACTCAAAACGCTCACCATCACGAGTTATCACACTATTGGGTCGTATCTTGTATCGCCCGGCATGAATGGTGTAGCTTGTCGCCATTCCATCGGGCAAATTTCGATACACCCTATAGTCTTCACGCAATAGGTTGTGATGTAATTGTTGTATGAAGTTTTGGGAAAGAGCAACATGTGTCCGAATTTCCTCCTCAAGCATCTTCACACTCACCTGGCTGGCTTTCATGTCCACAAAATCCTTCAATTTTCCCTCTCCACTCACTTTTCCAAAAAGAAGTAGCAACTCTGTCTGCCCATAGGAGAGTGTATTTCCCTCGATATGGTTGCTGTTATAATTATACTCTACCATAAACCTCCTACCAAGCAAATGTTGCTTTCGAGTGCTTAGAGGTTGAAGTGCTTTCCACTTAGAATATAATGTTTCTAATTTGCTCATCTCCTATTTTGTTTGCATAAAGGTGCCCCATAGCCACCTTTAATTCACATTAAATAATTTCCTTTCAATGAGAGTATCACCACAAAGCTAAAAAATTTCATTGTTAAAAAAGCATCTCAAAAAGAGTATTCATTCGTCATGTAGTAGAGTTAATGATTTTTAACGCCAACCGAGGCGTTGGTTGGGCTTTAGTGACTAAATTTGTTAGTTAAAGATAATTGAAACGACATGAAAAAAATATTGAGGCGTGCCACACTGGCCACCATGGCATTTTGCGCCACTCTCATCACTCTATGCTCGTGTGGAGGCAATGGGCTGGAAAAAGCTGTGAAAGAAGCATTCCTGAAAGGCGACACCACCGAGGCGCGCTATGAGAGCTTGTGTGCCATCATCAAGGCCGCGCCCGACCAATATAGCAACTATATCGACGAGCAAGGCACAATCAACGTGGAAGAATTGGGCAAATTTATCAACCAAGTGGGCAGTAGCTTGCGCCCCTCCATGACGTGGAACATTGCCACCTATGGCATGAAGGACTTGACACTCACCGTCTACTTTGAGCGCAGTGGCTCGATGGTGCCCTATGACAACACCACAGGAGGCGGCCAACTCAAAAAAGCAGTCAACGACCTCATCAACTTTTTTCCCTGCCAATCGGGAGTGAGCATCAACATCGTGAACGACGACATTTATCCCTATAAAGGAACTATCGGCTCCTTCTTGCAAGATCGCAACATCTATGCCACCACACAGGGCACGGGCAACGCTGCCTACACCGACTTCAAGCTCATTTTTGAAAAAATATTCTCGGCTCAACGTGCCGGCAACGTGAGCATCTTGGTGACCGACATGATTTATTCGCCTAAAAACACCCAAGGGGTGAGCGTGGAGAAAATCATGAACGAGGAAAACAGCCTCGCCACCAGCATCTTCAAGCAATACAAGGGTAAATCTATCATCGTGAACAAGTTGCAAGGCGATTTTGATGGCATGTATTACCCCTATAATGGCCACCCCTTCCACTACAAGGGGCAACGCCCTTTCTATGTCATTGTGATTGCCGATGCCACCGTAATCGACCGCATGGCAAGCGACCCAAAATACAGCAACTTCTTGAACCTGAGTGGCGTGACCCACAGCTACCGCTTCAATCAAGCCCAAAGCACACTCAAGCACCATCTTGTGCCCACATGGAAGGGTGGAGCCGGCCGGTTGCGTGAAAGCCGTGGTGGCGATGGAGTGCTCACCCACTGCGAGGGCGATCGTGAAACGGGCATTTTGGCATTCACAATAGCAGTGAACCTCAACGGGTTGAACAAGAGCGAAGACTTCTTGAAGCAAACGAGCAACTATGACTTGCAGTCGCAAAATGGCTTTAACATCACTGCCATTGAACGCATTGCTCCCACCGACATCAATGGCAACAACAAAAGCTATCTCGAGGGCATGACCCATGTGATAACGCTGGCAGGCAAGCTCAACTCACCCCGTGACGAAATCAAAATTGCCCTGCGCAACGACTACCCTGCATGGATTGCCACCTCGACCTGCAACGACGACACCAACCCTGTTGCAGGCAACTTTGCCCACACCACCTTTGGGCTCAACAGCTTTTTGCGAGGCATCTACGACGCTTTCTCGGCTGGCGACAACAACTATGGCATCATCAACCTGAAGTTGGAAAAATAAACCTGTTTTATACACTACAATCACATCAAGTTTAAACATGGATAAAAAAGCAATTTATTTGGCAATTGGAGTGATAGCGACCCTCATCTTCATGATTTTCAGAGTTGAAATTTTTGAGGCTCTTTACACGGCTCCGGGCTTTAGCGACGAAATGTATAATCACGATGTTTACACACTCATCGCCTGCATCGACATGGCTGTGTCATGGTGCACGGCTGCGCAATTTTACTATACCATCAACTCGGTCAAGTTCAGTCGCTGGTATCATTGGCTTGCCGTGCTTGCGCTGGTCACGTTGCTTACTCCCATCGCCTGCTACTTGGTGAACAATTCCATTTTTCAAGAAAACAACTTGAGCTACGGTGGCGACGCCCTGTCGTTTGAGCTGATGAACATGCTCATTGTGGCTGTGCTTTTCACGACAGCATCGTTCTCGATGCGATGGTGGAGCAGCAACTGTCGCCACACCCCCTTTCCACAGTGAAAAAAAACTGCAACAAGGGGAAAATTCAAACAAGAATAAAACACAACTAATTCACAAGCAATGAGGTTATTTATATTTGGAATAGGAGGCACAGGCTCTCGCGTGCTCAAGTCGCTCACCATGCTACTGGCTGCAGGAGTGCGCCTACTCGATGCCGATGGCAAGCCTTTGCAAAACTTTGAAATTGTGCCCATCATCATCGACCCTCACAAGAGCAATGAAGACTTGAAGCGCACCGAGCAGATGCTCACCGAGTATCGCCTTGTGCGCGAAAAATTGCATGGACACAACGTGAATGGCGACGGATTTTTTGCCACCAAAATATCGACCTTGCGCGAGATTATGGGCATGGCCAGTACCCCCATTGGCGACAGCTTTGTGCTCGACATGGAGATGGTGGGGCAATGCCAATTTCGCCAATTTATCGACTACGACACCATGAATGAGCCCAATCAAGCCCTCACTTCATTGCTCTTTGCCGACTATCAGCTCGACAATAAAATGAACATTGGTTTTGTGGGCTCGCCCAACATTGGTAGCGTGGCACTCAACTCAATCAAAGACAGCGAGGAGTTCAAAGCCTTCGCCAATGTGTTTAGCGAGGGCGACCGCATTTTCTTCATCAGCTCTATTTTTGGTGGCACCGGTGCGGCAGGTTTCCCTATCTTGGTGAAAAACATCAGGCAAGCTCAAAATCTTGAAGTGAGCAACAAGAGTTTTTTGCGCCAAGCCCCCATTGGCGGACTCACCGTGTTGCCCTACTTTAACCTCAACAACAGCCAAGGCAAAAGCATCGACAAGGCCGACTTTGTGGTTAAGACCCAAAGTGCACTGCAATACTACAACGAAACTCTCACTGGCGAGGGCGACCGCAATGTGAATGTGATATACTATGTGGGCGACCAAACCTCCTCAATCCCCTATGACTATGACCCTGGCGACGTGCGCGACCAGCACGACCCTGCCCACTTGGTCGAACTCGTGAGTGCCATGGCCCCGCTCAAATTTGCCGCTCTCGACAACAATCAGCTCTATGATGCCTCAGGTGGTTTCATGCCCACCAAGGCCTTTGAATATGGGCTTGAAAAAGACCTCCTTGATGTTGATTTCACCACCTTTGGGCTCGAAACGCGCCAACTCCTCTACAAGCCCATGGTGAAATTTCACATGCTGTTTATTTACCTGCGCACCGCCTTTGCCGATGTGATTGGGCAAGGCTACACACAAGACGAGCCTAAAATCAAGAGCGACTTCACCGGCACTCAATTCTATCGCACACTCACCCATCAATTCATGGACCGCTACACCGAGTGGCTCACTGAGATGTATGGCAACCTGCGCCATGTGCAACTCTTCAACGTGGGCGAGAACAACATGGGCAACCTCATTCACAATGTGGTGACTCGCAAGGGCTTCTTTGGGCACAAGACCGTTGATGCCAACACCTTTAATTCAGAGCTCAACAAGCTGAGTCGCGACAACAAGAAATATATCGACCGCACGGTTGAATACAAGTTGCTCGACCTCTTTAACCAAGCAGCTGACAACATTCTCGATGAGAAATTTGAAAACATCAATTAGCCAACACCATCATGAGCAAGATACTATCCTACAACAACAAAACGAGCAAAACCTCTGCACAAGACTGGATTGCCGTTGAGCCTTATAGCGACGACGACATACGCCAAATCAAAGACCCCAATGGTGGCATGTCACGCAACCCACGCACCGCCATTCCCAGTCCCTTTGCCCAGCTCGACTTGGTGAAAAATGCCTTTGAGCATCTGCAAGCAGGAGCCGAGCGCATGACCGGCATTGTGAGCGAACTCATCATGGTGAGCCATGCTCTCGATGTGGCACAACTCTTCTTTGAATATGAAAATCATCGCGACTACCTGCACATCGTGCGCTGGAATCGTGCCACCGAGTTAGAGCGCCTCAAGAGCTACCCGCTGCATCGCCTTTATGGCGAGACACTCGAACTCTTCTTGCAAAGCGACAAGGCCTATAACTTCGACCTCTTGCGCGACTGGTATATCATCATGTTGCACAATCAAGTACTGGGTGCCACCTCGCCCGCTTCATTCACCATGGCAGCCCCCAATGTGCCAATGGTGGAGAGTGTGAACGTGGAGCCCAACGTGAAACTTTTTTCCAACAACCGCGACCTGTGGGAACGCGACGACGAGTTTGTGTACTACATGTTCTTGCTCTTCAATGCCTATACCAGCCTGCGTTTTCACTTGGGCGGTGTGTATGGCTACATGACACGCCAACTTCCTCTCATTGCCAAGCACAAGCCCACTCTCTATGAGCGCATTATAGCAGTGATACCCAACCCCACAGCCTTGCAAGCCGATCGTGAGAGTGCCGTGCGCCTTGTGCTCGACCAGCAATACACCCCCTTTGCAGGCGAGAGTGCCGTGAGTGTGCTCGATGCGCCTCTCTATCACAAGAAGAGTGTTGACATTGCCAACATGGTGGCAAGTAGCGACTTTGTGATAGCACCCACGCGCGAGCAAGCCCATGGTGCCCCCATGCCACTGGTGTTGCGCAACAATTTCAACGGCCACATCGACCACTACACCTATGTGAACCGCGAGTGGGACAGTGCCACCCAAGTCTATGCCAACGGCGTGCCCCTCAACCTGCGCAAGTTGCCCGACACGTCGATACAATACCCCTTCCTCACCACAGCCGACTTCTTCACCGAGAGCATCATACGCCTTGGTGGAGCTATCGACAGCGACCACTACTTCGACGGCAACCTGCAACGAGCCACAAGCGGCAACAACTCAAGCTATCTATTGCCCCTGAAACCCGAATTTTTCGACTATTTCACTGCCGACGATCTCAAGGGCCATGTGCAAGGACGCAACTTTATCGACATGGTTGAAACGGGTGATGGCACCGTGACAGTGACCCTGCGCATACCCGTACACAAACGCTACATCGAGCTATCGCGCACCTATGCTCCCAACGACGACCCCTCGTGGCAATTTAATGAGCACGTGGGCACGGGGCGCATTGTGAGCGGCGTGCAACTGTCGATGAGCATCTTCCCCTTTGTGCGCACCCGGCACAACGACAGCTACAAGGTGCAACTCTTCACCTATATCGTGAATGGTGGAGGCTCACTGCGCTTTTTACAAGACGGCACGGGCACTCCTCAACTGAGAATAACCCCAAAAGCACGCACCCAAGCCACCTATGCCACCACCTACTATGACATTCAAGGAAGTTTCGACTATGTAGAGGCCACGGTGAACACTGTGATTGGCACTACCAGCGGGGTGATTGTGCCCATGTGGAAACCCTATCACCCCTCGAGCAAGGAGTTGGTGTTTGCCGTCGACTTTGGCACAACCAACAGCCATGTAGAGTGGGCCGAGCGTGGACAAGAATCGCAACCTCTCACCTTTGCCCACGGCAGCGGACCTGTGCTCATTGCCTCGTTGTTGCAAAAGGAGAGCCTGCTCATAGCCGAACAGCTACAACGCATTGAGTTCTTGCCTCGCGACATCGACGACATTTATGGCTTTCCCTTGCGCAGTGCCCTTGCCAGCAATGCCGATGGCACAGGCGGGCACACCTTGTTTGCCGACATCAACATTCCATTCCTCTATGAGCGTCAATACTTCGACGGCTACAACGTGGCCACCAATCTCAAGTGGAGGGCCAATACCGAACTTTCAAAAGAATTTTTGCGCGAACTCGTGTTGCTCATCAAGGCCAAGGCCTTGCTCGAAAATGCCAGCCTCGACCACGTGCACCTCGTCTACTTCTATCCCGTGAGCATGGGTGGGGGCGACCGCAGCAAGCTCGAAACTGCTTGGCAAGACCTCTACAACACCTATATTGGTGGCGATGTCGACAGCAATTTGCACGTGTATCCCGAGTCGATAGCGCCAGCATTCTACTACAAGCGTGCCGATGTGGCAGGCAGCAGCTATGTGTCGATCGACATTGGCGGTGGCACCAGCGATGTGGTGATTTATCAATCCGGCGACGACCAGCGCAAAACTGTGCCTGTGGCCATTTCTTCGTTCCGATTTGCAGGCAATGCCATTTTTGGCGATGCCTTCAACGAGCACGATGCCGATAGCAACCCCTTGTTGCAACACTACACCCAATATTTCCACAAGCTTGTGGAACGAAATCCCACGGTGACCTACCTCAACAGCATCATGCAAAACATCATGGCAGGTAAGTGCAGCGAAGACATCAATGCCTTCCTGTTCTCGATAGAAAATGTGGAACAACTGCGCAACCTGCCCAAAATGGACTTGAGCCTATATAGCTACAACTCGCTGTTGCGAAGCGACGACCAGCGCAAACTCATCTTCCTATATTTCTATGCAGCTCTCATCTACTACATTGCCTCGTCGATGAAGCACCGTGGCTACATGAAGCCCAAACAAATCTATTTTTCGGGCACCGGTAGCAAGATTTTGAACATATTGGGCAGCAAGGAGCAAATCAACGAGTTCACTCAGTCGATGCTTGAGCGAGTGTTTGGCGAGAGCTACAGCGAGTCGTTCACCATTAAAATTGAGCGCGACTGCCCCAAGCAAATCACCTGTCGCGGTGGCGTGAAACTCGAAAATCAACGACTCGACAGCAACGCCTCCACCGAGATGCAGTCGATTGTCGACATGATGCGCCCACGAGGCGTGAATGCCATGAAATATTGCTACTCGATGATTCAAAACGAGAGCCTCACCATGGCCAACCTGAACGACACAGGCACACGCGAGCAACTGGTGCAACGCGTCAAAGAATTCAACCAATTTTTCATCGACCTGTGCGATGGCGTGACCCTCGACGAGTTTGGCGTTGAAAACAAAGTGTTTGCCTTGTTTAAGAGCGTGTTGAATGAGAACATCGACAACTATCTCATTGCCGGCATCAATAGCTACCTGCAAGGGCGATATGACGACAACACGGCTATTGAAGATGTACCCTTCTTCTATCCCATCATTGGCATCATTCGCTACAACCTTCTCAAAAACTTGTGCAACGAAGTCATCTCTAAATGCTGAAACAACAATGAAACCTCTATTTTCACTCATCATTGCATTGCTTGCTTGCTCCCTTGCTGTGGCACAACCGGCAGTGCCCGACAGCAATAGCACGCCCGACTCCACCACGGCTGTGGCTACCACTGCCCCAGCACAAGTGACCATTGTGAAGCGAGAAAGCCCTCCACCAACGAGCAACACTCCTCTCATTTTGGGCTTTGTGACCATGTTTATTTTAACCGGAGCAGGTGCCCTGGCACTTCTTGCCACGCGCAAGCAGTTGCAAAAGCAACACAGTCAAGAAATTGAGGCTCTCAAGCAAGAAAATCGCGACAGAGAGGAAGCCCTGCGCGCCATGGAGCAAAGCATCTTGGAACTAAAAAAACTGTGCAACAAGAAAGCCGAGAAGCCCGTTGCGCCAGTTGCCAAGCCCCAAGAACCCAAGCCCCAAGAACCTCGCACTATCTACTTGTCGCGCCCCGATGAACATGGCTTTTTCATGAGCTCAAGCACCCAACTTGAGCGCGGCAACTCGATATTTCAACTCACTACTCTCGATGGCAAAAATGGCACGTTTATTGTGATTGACGATAGCGACGTGCACCACCTTGCCTTGATGATGCCCACCGAAAACCTCACCCGCGCTTGCACGGGCAACAACATTCAGGTGTCGAGTGGCATGAAACGCATCGTGACCGACACTGCAGGCCATGCCACACTCGAAAACGGCCGTTGGCGCATTGCCACAATGGCCACCATTCACTACCAACCCTAAAAAGATGTAGAACTCACCATGCTATGCACTTGTCCAAAATGCGGTCGACAAAATGACGTTTCAACTGCCGAGTTGCAACTTCAAGAAGGCAATGTGGTGTGTCCACGTTGCCTCACCGTGTTTCAAGTTGACTTGCCAGAATCTCTACAGCACAGCAGCACAGAGTCAACAACTCCGCCACCTGTGCCACAATCGGCCATAGCCGAGCCTGCATCAACACAACCACAACAATCCACTTCAATTCAACAATCCATGCCCACCCCACCACCTGTGCAATATTGCCGACATTGTGGCACACGCATTCCTGCCAACAAAACGGCTTGTCCCAACTGTCATGCCCCCGTGAGCACGACCAAAGACACCACAACCCCACAACAGCAAAGGCGCACCATTGAATTTGTGCAAAAACAACCTGCATCACCCTCCAAGCCACGACGTGCGAGCACAAGCAAGAAGAAAAACAAAAAAGCAAGCTCTTCAAATTATTGGAGTAGCGAAACCCGTGTGTGGGGTTGCATGGGCAGTAGTGTGCTCATTGTGGTTGTGTTTTTTGCACTCTATTATCTCATAGGCAATCTTTTTTAAACTCAATTTATGGCTACAAAAACATATCTATGTCCCAAGTGTGGCAATCACATTGAACTCGACGACCAAGCCCTAAAGGCTATGGGCGATAGCGTGGTGTGTGCCAACTGCCAATCGGTGCTTAAAATCGAGGGCGACTATGCCTATGTTCCCCTGCCACAAGAGCACGAAACAGCCCCTGCCGAGACACCTCCCCCCTTTCATGGCGACTCCACAAGCGAACAACCTGCACGGGTGCCCTCGTTGGCCGAAATCACCGGTGCCGAGCACGACCCTCTATATGACGACGTGATCGACTATTTGCACACTTGCAATGCCATTTCGGCCCCCATGCTCGCACGCTACTTCAACATCACTATCGAGCGTGCCGGCCACATCATTCAAGATCTTGAAAAAAATGGCATTATTGGTCCCTACAATGGTGGCGGTCCAAGAGAAATTCTCATCGACCACGATGGTAATTTGCCCATTGGCACAAGACGCAACTATCAAGAAGATCAAGAAATGCGGGCCATGATCGAGAAAATCAAAGAAGAAAATGGAGGAGAAATGCCCAAGGTGCGCACATTTGGGTGCAGTTGCTCCACGCTCATCATCATTCTTTTTGCCATCATGATCATTGCCAGCATTGTAGCACGATAGTGCCATTGCTTTCATGGCTCAGAAATAATCACATTTTTTAATCAAATAAGCACTCATGAACAAAAAAACATCAACTTTCACGAGATTATTCATGGTAGCGATGCTGTGTGTCGTTGCCGGAGTAGCCACCCTGTCGTGTGTGAAAAAGCACGCCGACCCTCAACTCGACGACAAAATCCCTGCCAAGGTGAGCAACACAACCTATGTCAACGACTTTGCCAAAATGCTCAACAAGAGCAAGGTCGACTCGGTTTATCAACAACTCATGACCGACACGCTCACGGCTCTTGCACAAACCGGCAAAGCCAAAATTTATGTAGTGACGATTGAAGACCTGGGAGGCGTGGGAGCACAATACTTTGCCACACAAGTTGCCGAGAAATGGGAACTTGACGACAACAGCATCGTGATTTTGTTTAAGCCCAACACCAGCGATAGCGCAGGACAGGTGGCTCTCGTGCCCGGAAAAGCTCTACAAGAGTTGCTTCCGCAAGGCGTTGTCGACCAAATTGTGAACGATAAAATTGTGTTCCAGCTCAAAACGTCGGGCAACTACAACAAAGCCTTGTTTAATGCCATACACACAATCAAAGAAAAATTGGGGCTAAAGCAATAAGAAAAATAGTAAAATAACAATATTTTATTTGCATTTTACCATAAAAGGAATTATCTTTGTGGTGTCGAAAGGTCGATGTGGCGGCCTCTCGACACCATTTTTCTTTTAACCCTAAATCGACAAAACACATGAATGCAAAACAACACAATCGCCAATTGCGCGACGAGGAGTTCATGAAACTCTATCACGAAACACTCAATTTCTTGATTGACCAAGGCGTGAAAAATGCACGACACGAGGCCATCAAATTCACCATTCACCACAGCCACCCTCGCTATAACGTGAGTTTCGACCGTGCCTATCCGGTGGTGTGCAACCTGTTGCGCCAAAACAAGTGGATAGTGGCAGGAGCCTTGCGCCGTGCCATGTGGGAAGATATTGCAGGCCATGTGAAAGCTCTCATGGCAAGTGGCGACATTTCGATTGCCAAGGCCCTCGAGCATGTGTTGCTCAACTGCCGGGCTTCACGGTTCTACATCAGCGAGGCCTATGCTTGGCGCAATGTTTACAGAGCGGCCAACGAGCATCGCAGCAATCTGCTCAAGCGATTGCTCAAAACGGCATGACAACGGCAACCCATCTTAATTAACCCCATCACAAAATTTCAAAAAATCTCATGAACAAACACACAGCCAACCTCTCCCCCATCGATCTCACTATCGACAAGGTCGAGATACTCAACCCTATCTATGCCGCCAGTGCCTGGCACTGCCAATTCAATCCCCAACTGCGCACCCTCACTCCCGACCTTGAACACACAATCATGCTCAAAGTCAAAGAAGGGTTTCACGAGCTGTGCTCACACATGGGGGGCTATGCCACATTCTGCAACTTCAACCCCAATGCCACAACGGGCAATGTGAGGCTCAACTTGTGTCTTGAGCACCCCTACGACTCCAACTTGCCCACTTTGCTACAAAACATTGTGGCACAAGCATTGGCCCACTATGCGCTCGCTTTTTTCTATCGCGACAGCTATCACGACACGGCTTGGCGCAAATGCAGGGCACAGACACTGCTCATCTTTGCCCGCAATGCCAATCACGACCTGCTCAAGCATGGCTAAAATATAGGCTCAGTTTCATCGAAGCAGATAATGCCCGATTGGGGATTATTTGCTTCTCTTTTACCCTAATAGTCGTCACTGCCAAGCTGACGGTCAATTTCATCAACAATATCGTTGATGGCACTATTCAACACCTCTTGGCCTTTGACCTTGAGGGCTTGGGTGGCATGACTGGCAAGCGAGTCTAAATCGCGCCCAATCGCTGTTGAATCAATGCCTGCCTCCTCAAGCACTTGGGTAGCCTCATCGCGAGCATTGTCATACACCTCTTCGATAGCTTGCTGTGCTTCTTGAGCCGGTGAGGGACGTTGCTCCTCAAGATACTTGTCGACCACGCGCGCCACATCTTGCTTGTCGAAGGTGAACACATGGCCCAAGATGCCCAGCGACACCATTTTGCTCTCACCCAGCACCTCCATGTGCCCCACGTTGAGCAAGAAATAGTCGTCGGTCGAGAGATGACGCTCTATAAAATCGTCGACGAGGCGATTCATCACCCACTTGCCACCCTCGGCGGTGACTGTGGTAATGGAGAGCCAGCTACTATCAATTTTCTCGCTTGTGTAGGCACGGCACGCCGAAGCAATCGCATCGACATGAGCCTTGCGCGAGGGGCGAGTGACAAGAAGAAGAACCAGCACTACCAACACGCCAACTATCCACAGCCAGCCATGCCTCTTGCGTGGAGCAGATGCCACTTGCGTGGGCATTGGTGGCTCAAAAGTGGGCGTGGGCGATGCCACCACAGGCTCTTGTGGCAAAGGTTGGGCAGGAACTTCGGGCGGGAAAGGCTCGCTGGTGGGAGCAGTGTGCGATGTTTCGGGCACAGCAGCAGGTGTTATGAGCAAGTGGCTCAACTCGGGCACTTCACGGGCTTCAACCCAGTCGGGCATACCGGCAGTCCACACCAGTGTAGAGGGGGTGAGGGCTTGGTGTGCAAGCTCATGCAGGTCGTAGGGGCCTTGTCGCATCTTGTCTTTAACGATATAGTACTTCATTGCCATGTAGATTTTTGGGTGAAACAATACAATCTATCATTTATCGCCATATTAAGACACAAAAAAGATGCCAAGGTTTAACCCCAATCGGTCATTAGGTCGCAATAAGAAAATATCTTAGGCTTTTCCTTGCCTTTGTCATTTATTTTGGTTCTTTTTGACTGCTTTTTCGGTTGTTTAGCTCGCTAAACGCCCTCAAAATCAATCAAAAATTGCTCAAAATAATTTGACAAAAACAAAGAAACCTAATGACCGATTGGGGTTTAACCCTCGTCTCCACTAAAGACAAGAATAGGCTATTTTTGGATAAAATCGAGAAAAGCCTGCTTGTAGCTGTCGCCAATAGGAATGGCCACTTTGTCAAAAATGATGCGGTTGCGGTCGATTTCTCTTATTTTGCCCTTCGACACGATATAGGAACGGTGCACCCTGATAAACTTGCTCCCGGGCAACAACTGCTCCATGGCTTTCATGTTCATGAGCGAGAGAATGGGGTGTGGCGACTCGGTGGTGTAGATTTTCACATAGTCTTTCAACCCCTCAACATAGATGATGCTCTGCAAGTCGATTTGCAACAACTTATATTCACTTTTCACAAAGATGCTTTTGGCCTCATCGCCATCGTGCAACGAGGCATCGGCACGGCGCATGAGCGTGAACCACTGCAATGCCTTGTTGCTTGCCTCAAGAAAAGCGGCATAGGAAATGGGCTTCATCAAATAGTCGAGTGCATTGATGCGAAAACCATCGACGGCATATTGCTGAAAGGCTGTGGTGAACACAATGCGCGTGTTTTCGGGTAGCATTTTTGAGAGTTCAAGCCCCGACAATTCAGGTATTTGAATGTCAAGAAACACCACATCGGCAGGTTGCTCGGTCAATCCCTTCATGGCATCGACTGCACTATAATACCTGCCAGTCAGTTCCATAAAAGGAATTTTGGCCACATAGCTCGCCAGCAGGTCCACTGCCAAGGGTTCGTCGTCGACTATTGCACATTTCAGCGTTATTGTCATGGGCTTGTTTCACTATTTAACATTAAACTCGGCATCACCATTCACTCCTCGCAAGTCGATCGTGATTTTGCTGCAATATTCTTTGCCATCGTCACTCAACCCCTTGTGCCACGTGTAGCTATTGGGATAGATGAGTTGCAGGCGTTTCTCCACTTGTTGCAACCCAATGCCCGACCCGCTCTTGTCGGTAGCGCGCTTGGGGTGATTGCTGTTGCAAATTTCACACACAAGCAGGCTATTGTCTTTGGCCTTGTGCACATCAATCTTAATGTATCCTGCACCCATCGACGAGATGCCATGCTTGAAAGCATTTTCAATGAGCGAAATGAAAATGAGTGGAGCAATGGGCGATGCATCATTGGGCGACACATCAATATTTTGCTCAATCGTCACATTTTGAGTGACTCTGATTTTCATGAGCTCGATATAATTGTTCATGAACGCCACTTCTTGATAGAGTGGCACAAAAGCCTGCTCGTTGTCGTAGAGCACATGGCGCAAGAGCTTGCTCAGTCGCTCGACGGCACCTTGTGCCTTGTTGGGGGCAAAGGCAATGAGCGCGTAAATGTTGTTGAGCGTGTTGAGCAAAAAATGCGGATTGAGCTGATTGCGCAAGTTCGACAACTCGGCCTCACTGCGCGCTTTCTCGGCCTCGCGGCGGGCTTCTTCGAGATGTTGCCACCGTTGAGAGAGGCGCACGGTGAGGCTCAATCCTGCCACCAAAAACAACATGATGAGCGATCGCAACACAATAGCCACATAGGGCACGTGCATGAGCCCGTGGCGATGCAGGGTGAGTGGCGCATAGTGGTTGGCAAGTGTCCACCAACCAAACGATAGAACAAGAGCCAACACGATGCACACAACATTGGCCAATGCAAATCGGCCTTGTCGCCGGGTGAAGTAGAAGCGTGGAATGAGCCACAAGTAGTTGACATAAAACATCAGCATGTAGCCCAGCGAGCCCCCCAGCGAGCGAGCCCAATGCGACAGCCTCACCTCCCAGCTATCGATGGGGCGATAGAACACCAGTGGCAACAAAAACACGATGCTCCAGCACAAGAGGTGTATCAACAAGTCGCGACGTTTCATGAATTTATTTTCCAACATCACAAAGATAAGCGTTTTTGTAACTAATAACAACAAAGGTAGCCATTGTTGGCATGAAGTAGCAAACCCAGTAGACAAGCACGGCAATCTTGTAGAGCATCGCCCATTTTGAGTCGACCAATTTGGCTTGTGACCAATTGCCATGGTGGCAAGCACAGGTGGCAGCTTAACTTTGCCCTTGCAAAAAGCACAATCAATAACTCTAAAAAATCAAACACAATGGAAGACAACACCCAACAGCAACCACCCTCTATTGACGTGAAGGCCATTGCCCAACGCTTGGGCATGACCACCGAGCAAGCCATCGACACCATGAAGCAGGCACTCAACATCGATGAAGACCTCAAGAATGCCGAAACACAAGGCTACTTGCGCGGACGCAACGAGAAAATCGAACTCACAACCCACCCGCTTGCCCACGACGAAGCCGAGCTCACTGCCACAGTCAATTTTCCACGCTACCGTCACCACAGCGTGTGGGACTAAACTCTCAAAACTCTAAATACTCAATATTCATTTCAAAACACATTCAATCATGAAAAACAAGATTTTTGAAAAAATCAGATGGATTAAAACCTGTCTCTTATACACATCTCCGAGCCCACGAGACAAGAGGCAATC
>CAMYCE010000002.1 GCA_947254205.1 uncultured Prevotellaceae bacterium | reverse complement strand
TACACGTAAGGAGTCGTCGGCAGCGTCAGATGTGTATAAGAGACAGATGTAGATCCCTTGGCCGATTACAGCAAGGTGTATGTAGCCCCCAATCCTGTGCGCCCCAATTTCACCGGCTATGTCACCATTTCGGGCCTTAAGGCCAATTCTACCGTTGTGATTAAAAACAGCGAAGGTAGCGAAGTGGCACGATTGAAATCTAAAGGTGCTACCGTGGCTTGGAATGCTTGTGATGCTCAGGGCGAACGCGTGCCCACCGGCTCCTATAGCGTTTATGCCTCGCAAGAGGCCTCGACCATGCCTCAACAGCCTTGTGCACGCATCATGGTGATTAAGTAGACTTTAGGTTATTCTTTAATTGATCGAACAATTGAGCACGAGAGAAGCAAAGTCGCCTCTCTCGTGCTTTTTGTGCGACTGGCACAATTTAGAGGCTTGGTTGTGCGTTATATTAGCGTGTTTCTACACCTTCAAAAAAATATTTGTCATGATAAGAAGAATCATCTGTGCTATATTGCTTTTTATTGTTGTTGGATTGCATGCTATGGCCGGCAATTGGATCATTCACGCCACTTTTGCACCCGAACGCTTGCAAAATGTGATCGACACCAAGAATAAGGTGTACTACTTGGCGAGCAACACCCTCTATTGCTTTGATAAAGCAACTCAAGAAAATGCAGTGTATGACAAAGGCAACTATCTCAACGATGCAGGTGTTACAGGCATCTATCTCAACGAGAACAAAGGCTATGTGCTTGTAGCCTATGCCAACTCCAATATCGACATCATCACCCAAGAGGGCAAAATTATCAATTTGCCCGATATTAAGCAGTCATCAATAGCAGGCGATAAGGGCATCAATGATGTTACCTTTGCAGCGGGTAAGGCTTGCTTGGCTACCGATTTTGGCTATGTGGTGATCAACGACCGCAAGTGGGAAGTGATGGAGTCACACAATTTTGGGAGAAAAATCGTTTCGGCTGCTATTGTGGGTGGCTATGTTTTTCTAAGCCAAGGAAATTTAATTTATTATGGCCTTGAAAGCAGGCACTATGACTCGCTCGACGGCTACAAGCAATGGGCGATTAATGATAATGGTCGCCTGTATCCGGTGAGCGACAATAGCTTTATGATGCTCACAGGTTTCACCTATCGTGTGGCTTTTGAGCCTCGCGGTGGCGATGAACTTGAATCGCACATCTATGAAGTGGGGCAGTTTGGCACCACCGGCTTCCAAAAAACCAAGGGGGGCTATTTGGGTAACGTTGTGGGTAAAGGATTTTATTATACGGTTGACGAAGAAGTTGCCAATCTAAAAAAAACTCCCTGCGACAATGTTCGTGAGATATTCAGTTGCAGTGCCCGGGGCGATGGCACCATGTGGTCGCTCAACGAGAATGGGTTGCACAGCGATAAAAGCTCGGCCTATTACAAGCCCAATGCCCACACCATCGAGCAACCATTTTATTTGACCTATAATGAGCGCGACCACTTGCTCTATGTGTCGAGCACAGGAACCAATAAACAAGTTGCCAAAGAAAACTATAGCACGGCCATCAACACCTACGACGGCAAGACGTGGACCGATGTCACTCCACAGCCTCAAGTGCCCAATGGCGGAACCTATTTTCCCGTGTTCAGTCCCAATGAAGAGAATACCTATTTCTTGAGTGGCTGGTGGCAAGGTTTCTACAAGGTTGCCAATGGCAAGATTGTGGCACACTACGACTGGACCAACACTCCACTCCAATGGATTAGAGAATACTATGCCCACGCCAAGCTCACCTTTGACCGTGCAGGAAACTTGTGGGCTATTCAACAAGAGCGCCCCATAGGAGAAAGTGTGTTTGTGTTGCCCAAAGCTAAGCAACTGAGCAACACTTCCTCTCGCTCCGATTGGGTGAATGTGAATGTTCCTAATCTTGTGGGTGGCAAAGGGGCTATGTTGCGTTTTCTCAAACATTCCAATATGAATGTTTTTGCCAACGGGCAATTTGAAGAGGCTCTCATCTTTTTCGCAATGGGCGAGTCGCCAACTTCGGGTATTGAAAGTCGCAGCTATGTGCCCTCTACTCTCATCGACCAAGATGGAGGAAAATATAGCTGGAAAAATATCACTGTGCTTGAAGAAGACCTGGGTGGCACAGTGTGGATGGGCACCGATCAAGGCGTTGTGTCGTTTGACCCTCGCAAAGCTTTGCAAAACGATTTTCGCATCAACCACATCAAGGTGCCCCGCAACGATGGTACCAATTTGGCCGACTATCTGCTTGATGCCATTTGGGTGAACTGCATTGCTGTTGATGCTGCCAATCGCAAGTGGATTGGCACCAAAAATGCAGGTTTGTTTCTTGTGAGTGCCGATGGCTCAGAGGTGTTGCAACATTTCACCACCGGCAACACACCCATGTTTTCCAACGAGGTTTATCAGGTGCTGTGCATGCCCAATACCAACTCGGTGTTTATTACCCAGCCAGGTGGACTTATCGAGTATAGAAGCAATAGCAACCCTGCTCAGCGCAACTATAGTGCTGTGTATGCCTATCCCAACCCCGTAGCCCCCGACTATGGAGGGGCAGTTACCATCACCGGGCTCATCGACAATAGTTTGGTGAAGATTGCCGACAATGCAGGCAATGTGATTAAGCAATATAAATCGTCGGGAGGTGCTGTGTCGTGGGACGCACGCAACGATGAGGGCGAGCGTGTGCCCTCGGGAGTTTATTTTATTATAGCCTCGCAGGGCGATGTCAATGGCACCGAGTCGGTGGTGTCGAAGGTGCTCATCATGCGATAGCCCGATAGCGAAGTATTAAGAAAAAAATAGTGGGTGCATCAACACAGCAGTTTGATGCACCCACTTAGTTTGTTGCAAAGAGCGATAAAGCGTTACATTGTTACAACGCAATTTTTATGGCCCCGGTAGTGGCTCGCAACACATAGTGGCCATGAGCAAGCATCGAGGCATCGATGCTCAATGTGGCAGTCGAGGCAATGCCCGACAGCACTACACGGCCACTCATGTCGATGATTTGATAGCGACTGCCAGCTTCAATTCCTATGACTTGAAGGGTCGCACCATCTTGCACTACCAATAGAGGAGCGGTTTCTACTTTTTCAAGGCCCAGCGACGATGTTTTGGTCACAATCCAGCCTTTATTCACGGCCAGCATCGAGTTGCATGTCGATGCCCCCTCGTTGTCGTAGACGGTGATAGTCTTGTAGTAGGCAATGTCGGGGTCGTTGGGCAGTTGGCTCACGTCGGGCAATTTTGTGAATATTTCATCAAGCATCGACGCGTTGAGCTTGTTGTTGTGCAACAGGCATTTCACAAATTTGCCACCCACATTGAGTTTCACCTCGGTGAGCTGGTTGTGATTGGCCTCAAGACGCTCAAGACGCTTGTTGGCAGTAAGGTCGAGCTTGCCAAGCTGGTTGTGGTCGATGATTAAATTCTTGAGTTTCTTGTTGTTGGCAAAGTCAAGAGTTTCGATTTTGTTGTTGCTGGCTTCAAGTGTAGAAAGGCGATCAAATGGCTTGAGGTCGAGCTCGGTGAAGTCGCAGCCATTCACATAAAGTCGCATCATGGCTTTGTTTTTCGACAAGTCGATATTGCCGGTTTTATTGCCCGACAGGTAGAGCTCGCGCAGTGAGCTGTTTTGAGTCACATCGAGTTGTGTGAGTTTGTTGTCGGCAAGATTGAGGTTGCTCAATGCAGTGAGTTGTGTAACATCAATTTGTGCAATTTGATTGTTACCCAAGTAGAGCCACCACAATGCTTTGTGGTTGGCAAGGTCGATAGCAGTGAGCTTGTTGGCATCAAGGTCGAGTTCCTCAAGTTTGGTGTTGGCTTTCAGGTCAACCGACTCAAATTGGCAACTATCGGCTTCGAGCACTGTGAGTTCGGGCAGTTGGGCGAGCGCCAGTTGAGAGAGAGGATTGTTGGAGATAACAATTTTTTTGAGTGTTTTGTTTTCTTGTGGCAATAGCACAGTAGCAATTTTGTTGTGACTGGCTCTAAGTTCTTGCAAATCTTTGTTTTGAGAGACGTCGAGTGTCTTGATATTGTTGCTATTGAGCAATAATTTGCGCAGGTATTTAAATCCGCTCACGTCGGCATCTTTCAGTTTGTTTTCCGAGAGATTTAGCTCAATGAGGTTGCGCAAGGCTTTGATGTCGATAGTTTCAACCTTTTGTTGCACAAGATTGATGGCACTGATGGCATCGGGATTGCCACATATTTCGATTTTGGAACCCTTTGCAGTGCTTTTCAATCGCTTGCCTATCGATGAGTAGTCGCCCGCTTGATATTCGACCATCACACCATCGCCATAGTTGATGGCAAATTTCTCCGACGACTTCACGCCCACATATATGTCACCTCCCTTGGCAATGCCTGTGGTGAACGATGCGGCTACATTGCTCTTTTCGGTGATAGGTTTAAATTCTTTCCATATTTCGGCTGTGCTATAAGCTGTTTTGCTACCGGCAGGCACGATGAGCTCAACTTGGCTTAGGTCGATGGAAGAGAAAGCATTGTCGAGCACTTTGGGCGGTGTGGTGGCAGCTGTTTCAAATTGCTTGAGAGCCACACACAGCGAGAAGGCAGTGCCCCCAATCACGTTCACGTTGCTACCAATCGACACCTTGTTGAGCAGGGGGCAACCATAGCACACGGCATTGGCAATGCGACGCAACGAGGCAGGGAATGCAACCTCTTGGAGTGCATCGCAATAGGCAAGCATGAGCACGCCCGTGCTATCCATTTTCTCCGATAGCGTGATGTTTTTGAGTGCCGAGCAGTGGCTAAAGGCTTCCTTGCCGGCATAGGTCACCGATTGTGGCAATTCTACACTTGTGAGCCCTGTGCAACCACGAAATGCAAGTTGGCCAATGCGCTCCAGTTGCTGAGGCCATGGGAATGTGCTGAAGCCTTGGCAGGCACGAAATGCCTCCTTGCCTATTTCACGCACGCTTGTGGGCAACTCAATTGTGGTGAGTTTGGCACAATAGGCAAAAGTGCCGTCGGGAATGTAGCTGATGGCAGGCAATAGTTTCACTTCTTGCAGAGCAGAGCATCCTTTGAAAATCTCACCTCCCAATCGTGTTGCACTGGCTGGTAAAGTCATCTTGGTGAGGCCTGTGCATTTGTTGAATGCGCCTTTGCCAATGCTGTCGATAGCTGTGGGGAGTTCAATAGAAGTGAGGCCCGTGCAGCCGTTGAATGCAAAGTCACCCATAACCTTGAGGCTTGCTGGCAACTCAATCGAAGCGAGCTTCACGTCTTGGCTAAAGGCATAGTCGCCCATGTGCTCAAGTGTGAGAGGCAATTTCAGAGTTTTGAGAGCCCTACAGTTGCAAAATGCGCCACTGCCCATGCTCTTGAGTCCGTTGCCGGGCATGTTCATGGTGGTGAGTGCCGAGCAGTCTCTAAAGGCATCGTTGCCCAGAGTGTCGATCGTTTCTGCCAGTGTTACGGTTGTGAGAGCTTTGCACAGGCGAAAGGCTTGATTGCCAATCTTCTTGGTGCCAGTGGCAGTGGTTACCTTTTTGAGCGACTTGCAGTAGTTGAAAGCGCCGTCGGCAATGGTAGCAAGGCTACCGGGCAACTCAACTTGGGCGAGCTTGCCACAATAGCTAAAGGCCGTGTTGCCCATGCTTTGAAGCCCTGTGCCAAAGTTGATGCTGGCAAGATTGCTACACTTGTAAAACGATTTCAACCCAATTTTCTTGAGTGAATTGGGAAAACTGAGTGTAGTGATTTTGCTACAACTCATGAAAGCCTGATCGCCAATTTCTTCAAGCTCTTCATTGAATTTAACCGAAGTGATTTTGGTGTTGCTTTGAAACACCTTGTTGGCAATTTTGGTCACGCCTTGCGGAATAGCGATTTCGCCCGAAGCACCGCTCCACGCCACCAGCACGCCATTTTCGACAGTTTGGGCTTTCATCACGGCAAGGCACGAGAGTAGCACGACAGCTGCTGTGAGCACACATCTGTGTCCAATCAAAGCAAACCTTCCATGCTGAGGGAAGTTTTTCTTCATATTCTTGTTAGTTTTTAAAATGTTAAGGGCTCTTTTAAAACAAGAAGCAAGAGCCCATTGCTTCTCATATCGTGATTTCTTATCATGAAAATAGTTTCATAGGAATCAAATCAGCCGTTGCAAATGTAGCACAAAATATCCTACACTCCAACATTTTGTTGTTGAGATTTGGGTTATAGAAAAAGAGTTGGGTGCACAGGGAGGCGTGCGCCCAACTCTTGAAAAAATGTAGTTGAAAATTGGGTTATATGACAAAAAATCACACTAAGGATAGAATTTTGTTTTCACACCACCAAGCCTGAAAATATAAAAAAGGACTTCGATTTTGTCGAAGTCCTTTTGGGTGGTGCCTCCAAGAGTCGAACTAGGGACACATGGATTTTCAGTCCATTGCTCTACCACCTGAGCTAAGGCACCATTGCTGTTTTGCGAGTGCAAAGATAGAGCGGAAAATCGAAACCTGCAAATTTTTTTTAAAGAAATGTGCAAAAAAAATTAAATGGATTGAATTAAGCCTTATTTCTGGACATGGATTGCGTGAAAATCACTAAATTCGCATGGTAGCTCTTATTGGAGCTTGTGTGTGTTTTTTTGCCCAATCTCGTTAAGTTATGGAACAACTCATGCAATATGTGTGGAAGCATCGCTTGTGGCTAAGCGAAGACATGCTGACCAATGATGGGCGCAAGGTGCGTGTCATTGATCAAGGCTTGCTTAACACCAATGCAGGTCCCGATTTTTTTAATGCAAAAATTGAGATTGATGGCCACTTGTGGGTGGGCAATGTGGAGATGCATGTGCGTGCCACCGACTGGCATCGTCATGGGCACGACACCGACAAGGCCTATGACAATGTGATATTGCATGTGGTGGGCAAAGACGATGCGCCTGTGTTTCGCTCCAATGGCGAGCGCATAGCCCAATTGGTGCTTGAGGTGTCGCCGTTGTTTCACGTGAGCTATGAGCAGTTGGTGAATGCCCGCACCGAGTTTCCTTGTGCCATGCGCCTGCGCGATGTGCCACGCCTCACCATCACCGAGTGGGTTGAGCGATTGGCTTTTGAGCGGTTGCATGGCAAAGTTGAGCGCATTCGTGCTCTGCTCGATAATTACCATGGCAGTTGGGAAGACGTGTGCTATGTCACCTTGTCGCGCAACTTGGGCTTTGGCATCAACAATGAGGCTTTTGAGCGACTGGCGCGACGCACTCCCTTGCGCTTGCTGGGCAAGCATAGCGACTCGTTGCTGCAGGTTGAGGCGTTGCTCTTTGGGCAGGCAGGCATGCTCGACAATTCTAAAAAAGGCACCGACTCCTACTACGACCACTTGTGTAGCGAGTATGCTTTCCTGCGCAACAAGTTCTCGTTGCAACCCATGGAGCGAGAGGTGTGGAAGCTGTTTCGCATGCGACCACAAAATTTCCCATATAGGCGCATTGCCATGCTTGCCCACTACATCGAGGGAGGTTTTCGCCTCATGAATGCCTTGCTTGAAGCCGGCACTGAGCGTGAGTTGCGCAACCTGTTTGCAGTAGAGCTGCAAGGCTATTGGGCCACTCATTTCTCGTTTGGAAAACCGATTGATCGCCCTGTGGCAGCATTGAGCAACCGCTCAATTGATGTGGTGCTCATCAACACTGTTGTGCCCCTCTATTATGCCTATGGCGAAATCACCGGCAACTATGAAATGACTGCCCGTGCTGTGGCCTTGCTCGAAGGCTTGAACCCCGAGAACAATTCCATTGTAGCCAACTTTGTGCATGCAGGCATTGAGTGCCGCGATGCGCTCACCTCGCAGGCTCTCATCGAGCTGAAACGAGAATATTGCGATGCTCGCAAGTGCATCTATTGCAAAGTGGGACATTGGCTGTTGAGCCAAGCGGCACGCACGGCCACCTGAAAATTTTTAAAGATAGGTTTTGTGCACAAGTGAATGCACTTTTGTTTATATCAAGATATATTTATTACTTTCATGAACACAATGAAGAAAATCACGCTCATTTTAGCTTTGCTGGCCGTTGGTGCTGGCATGATGCACGCCGAGACGGTTGTGCCCATCAAATTTGGCAATTTTGATCAATGGGTGACTCGCAACATCAAGGAGTCGGCCATCATTGGTGGCAAGACCAAGGTGGTATATGAAATAGGGCCCAACCAGACGATTAATGGAGACCGAGCCTATAGCAACATGGGAGGCTCTCCGTGGGCCACAAGCAATGTGATGGCCAAGGTGATGGGAGTGACCAAGACGAGCAATGCGGTTTTTCCCGATCGACATGGTAGCGGACGTTGCGCCAAGTTGAGCACCATGATGGAGCACTGCAAGGCTATAGGGATCATCAATATTGACGTGCTGGTGAGTGGCACAATTTTCTTGGGGCGCATGTTTGAGCCCATCAAGAGCACCAAAAATCCTTATAGCAAAATGGAAATGGGCATTCCCTACAAGAGCAGTCCTCGCTTTTTGCAATTTGACTATCGTCTTGTGGCTCCTTCGGGTTCGCCCATCTATTCCAGTGGTTTTGGCAAGAAAAAAACAATGCCAGGCCGCGACAATGCCGAGGTGTATATCTTGTTGCAACACCGCTGGGAAGATGCCAAGGGTGGCTTGCATGCCACACGTGTGGGCACGGGGCGTCAACGTTTTGGCAAAACCACGGCAGGGTGGGTCACGGGCTATCGCATTCCGGTGTGGTATGGCGACATTCGCTCACATGCCGGCTATCAGTCCTATATGGGGCTCATTGCTCGCGACAAGTCTTATTATGCCCGCAACAGCAAGGGCAAAATGGTGCCGGTTGTTGAAGAGGGGTGGGCGCCACAGGGCACTACTCCCACTCATGTGCTGGTGATGGCTTCAAGTGGTTGTGGCACAGCCTATGTGGGCACTGTGGGCATGACGCTGTGGGTCGATAATTTCGCTTTTGTGCTGTGATGCTTGAAGTAATGAAAATAGCTGTTATCAATGGTCCCAACCTCAACTTGGTGGGAGTGCGTGAACCCTCAATTTATGGCAATCGATTGCTGGCCGATTATTGGCCCGAGTTGGCAAGCCGGTATCCTCAAGTGGAGTTTTCTTTTTTTCAAAGCAATCATGAGGGAGCTTTGATTGATGAAATTCAGCGTGTGGGCTTTGATTGCGACGGCATTGTGCTCAATGCAGCCGCCTACACCCACTATAGCATTGCCATTGCCGATGCCATTAGGGCAGTGACGGCTCCGGTGGTTGAGGTGCACTTGAGTGATGTGCAGTCGCGCGAGCCCTATCGCCGCGTGTCGATGATTAAAGAGGCTTGTGTGGCAGTGATTGCTGGCTATGGGCTCGACAGCTATCGCCGAGGTGTTGATTTTTTGGTGCAATATAAAAACGAAAAAAATAGATGAATCAAGAGCTTGAAGACTACATCAAGGCACACATCGATGCCGAACCTCCCCATCTCTATCACCTTGACCGCGACACCCACCTCAAGTTGCTCTATTCACGCATGTGTTCGGGGCACTTGCAGGGACGATTGCTGAAGATGCTGGTACGCATGATTGGGCCAAGTGTGGTGCTTGAATTGGGCACTTTTTCGGGCTATTCGGCACAGTGCCTTGCCGAGGGGCTACTTGGCGATGAGGGGCGAGTGCACACCATTGAAATTGAAGATGAACTTGAAGATTTTTTGCGAGAGCATTTTGCCTCCAGTCCGTGGGGAGACCGCATTGAGTTGCATGTGGGCGATGCTGCCGAGATTGTGCCCCAGTTGAACTTACAATATGACTTGGTGTTTATCGATGCCAATAAACGCCACTATGCGCGCTACTATGAGCTGGTGATGCCCTATGTGAAATCTGGTGGTTTCATTGTCGCCGACAACACGTTGTGGGACGGCAAGGTGGTTGCCGAGGCGCGAGATAAAAAGCTCGACTTGCAAACTCAGGGCATCGTTGATTTTAACGACATGGTGGCCCGTGACGAGAGGGTTGAAAAGGTGATTGTGCCATTGCGCGACGGCCTCACCATCATCTACAAGAAGCCCTAACCCACAGGGCAACTTTTCTCATGTGATGAGATTTTTGTAACTTTGCACATTAAATACTTAAATTAGAAATAAAATTATGCAATCGACTCGACTTGAAAAAATAGCCCGACTCATTCAAAAGGAATTGAGCGAAATCATGCGCCTTGAAACGGCCAAAACCCGTGGCACACTGGTGAGTGTGAGTGCTGTGAGGGTGTCGCCCGATTTGAGCATTGCCCGCGCCTATTTGAGCGTTTTTCCCAGTGAGCAAGGTGCCACGATAGTGAAAAACATCAACGATAATGTGAAGAGTGTGCGCTTCGACCTCTCGCAACGAGTGCGCTACCAGTTGCGCAAAACGCCCGAACTGGTGTTTTATCTCGACGATTCTCTCGACTATATTCAGCACATCGACGACCTTTTGGGTAAAGACCAGCAATGATGCCCCTTGTGCTCAACATAGCCTTGCGCTACCTCAAGTCAAAGAAGGTGCACAACGCCGTCAATATCATCTCCATTATCTCGGTGCTTGGCGTTGTGGTCACTACCGCTGCATTGATATGTGTGCTCAGTGTGTTTAATGGCTTCAGAGGCCTCATTCAAGAAAAGCTCTCTAAGCTCGATGCTCAGGTAGCCATCACCTCTACATTGGGCAAAACCATTGCCAATGGCGATAACGTGGTGCGAGTGGCCAAGGGCATTGAAGGGGTGGTGCAAGCCATGCCGGTTGTTGAAGACAATGCTTTGGCGATATTTGTTGATTTCCAAATGCCTGTGCGACTCAAGGGCGTGCCCGAGCACTACGACCAGCTCACCGATATTGGTAGCATCATGGTTGATGGCGAGTTTAGGCTGAGCGATGGCGTGTCGCGCTATGCTGTGCTGGGTGCAGGCCCTGCCTTGCAACTCAATGCCCGACCGGGCTATTTGCGCATGTTGCAACTCTATGCTCCACAGCGGCAGGGAAGGGTCAACATCAACGATGCCATGAATGCTTTTACCAACGACTCGGTGTTTGTGGCTGGAATCTTCATGGTGCAGCAAAAAAATTATGATGCCAATCTCATTTATGTGCCCATCGACTTGGCACGCGAGCTTTTTGACTACACCCATGAGGCTACACAAGTGGAACTCAAACTGGCCGCCAATGCCAATGAAGAGCAGGTGATGGCACAGTTGCAACAAGCCTTGGGGCCACAATATGAGGTGAAAAACAGGCTCATGCAGCAAGCCACCTCATTCCGCTTGGTGAACATGGAAAAATGGATCACATTCTTGTTGCTGGCCTTCATCATGGTGATAGCCACTTTCAATGTCATCAGCACATTGTCGTTGTTGATTATCGAGAAAGATGAGAGCATCAAAATTTTGCGAAGCATGGGAGCTACCAACAAGCAGGTGACACGCATTTTTGTTGCCGAGGGCTGGCTCATTGCCTTGCTTGGTGCTGTGCTTGGGGTGACACTGGGATTGGGCTTGTGCTTGTGTCAGCAACAATTTGGCTGGCTCAAATTGGGTGCAAGTGCCGACCAAGTGATTGTGCAAGCCTATCCTGTTGCAGTGCAACTATTGGACGTGGTGGTTGTGTTTATGCTGGTAGCGGCCATTGGATTGGTCACCTCACTGGTCACTTCGCTCACCATGCGACGTCGCTTGTTGCGATTTTAGATTGAATATTAAGTCACACACGCCTCTATTTCTCTATGCGTTTCAATATCAAGCGTGAAGTCATATCGGTAAAGCAGGTCTTGCTCCACTATGCCATGGCTCTTGCCACCCACAGGCAAGCTCTTGCCATGGTGTTGCTCTCTGTGCTGTCGTTGCTGGCCGTGGTGACTCTCTATTTGGGCGACCACAGGCTCTCGCAAGGCTCTTGGCACACCTATGGTGACGGACTTTTTAGCGTGAAAGAAGACCGCCATGAGCACTTCGATGAGTTTCACGTGCCCCAAGGCTTCAAGACTCGCTTGCAAGAGCGTGGAGGAGGGCAACTGCTGGGGGCCTATCAAAAGAGTGTGCTTGCCGAGACGGGAAGGGTCGATGAGATTTTTCACATCAATGTATATTCGCTCGATTCGTGGTTCAAGCACTTTTATAGTGGTGAGCGTCGTGTGTATCGTCGCTATTTGAGCCAAAGGCCCTCATTGATGCCCGATTGCGACGTGAAGCGTGTGCCCGACTACAATGGGCACCCTGCTATCGTTTATAAATCCAAGACTCGCGACCAAGAGGGCTATTACATGCGTGGCATGGTGGTGTGTGCCCATCGCAAGGCCTACTACTATGAGTGCTATTCTCACTATAGCCCCTATGCCGATTGGCAAAATGATGCTCACACCTATTTTTATCCTATTGATGAAAAAGGTTGCCATTTGCCCTTCACTGTGGGCGACATGAATCACATTGAGATGCGTTTTTTCTTGCTCTCGTTTCTTTTCTTTGGCGTGTTTCTCTTCTCATCGTTTATGGTGTATCGCTTGTTCACGCGCCCCCTTGACCGGCAAGGAGGGGCTCAACCCATTCTCAATGCGGGCTCTCACCAGCGTTTTCATTTCATCGTAGCCCTCACAGCAATTATGGTGATGGTGATGGTGGTGATGTTGATTTCGTTTTGGCAATATCGAGGCGCCAAGGTGTTGCAGTCGGTGGCCTATGTGCTTGTGGGGTTGATTTTGCTCTCGTTTAACTTGCCTGTGCTTGTGCACCTCTACAAGAAGGCTCGCCTCGCCCCTCCCCTCGATTTAACCCAAATCGGCTTAATCGATTGTGTGTGAGCAAAGTAGAGACGATGCATGCATCGCCTCTACCAACTGTGAAAATCTGCTGAGCCTTATCCTATGAAATGGATTGTCAATCGATTATGTCAAAACCCGTGTACTTTTGCAACGCCTTGGGTATTTTGATGCCTTGAGGAGTTTGGTTGTTTTCGAGCAATGCAGCCACAATGCGAGGCAATGCCAGTGCCGAGCCATTGAGGGTGTGGCACAGGTGGGGTTTCTTGTCGTCGCCACGGTAGCGGCACTTGAGTCGATTGGCCTGATAGGTCTCGAAGTTTGACACCGAGCTCACTTCGAGCCAGCGTTGTTGGGCCGCCGACCACACTTCAAAGTCAAATGTGATGGCACTGGTGAAACTGGTGTCGCCACCACACAGGCGCAAGATGTGCCAAGGCAATTCCAACTTCTCGAGTAGACCTTGCACATGGTCTTTCATCTCTTCGAGTGCTGCATAGGAGTTTTCGGGCTTCTCGATGCGCACGATTTCAACCTTGTCGAACTGGTGCAAGCGGTTGAGGCCACGCACGTCTTTGCCATAGCTACCTGCCTCGCGACGAAAACATGCGCTGAAGGCGCAATTCTTCTTGGGCAACTCCTCTTGGGCGATAATCACGTCGCGATATATGTTGGTCACGGGCACCTCGGCTGTGGGAATGAGGTAGAAGTCGTCGAGTTGAGCATGATACATCTGTCCCTCTTTATCGGGCAATTGCCCCGTGCCAAGACCCGAATCTTGGTTCACCACAAGAGGGGGCTCAATCTCGGTGTAGCCGGCCTTGCCCGCCTCGTCGAGAAAAAATTGCACAAGGGCGCGTTGCAAGCGTGCACCTTTGCCAATGTAAACAGGGAATCCTGCCCCCGTGATTTTAACGCCCAAGTCAAAATCGATGATGTTGTATTTCTTGGCAAGGTCCCAGTGGGGCAGGGCATCGCTTGCCAAGTGGGGTTTCACACCACCTTCTTTTTCAACCACGTTGTCGTCGCTCGACTTGCCATTGGGCACGCCTTTATAGGGCACATTGGGCACCGAGAGCAATATTTCCTTGATTTCGGCTTCGATGTGGGTCAGTTGGTCGTCAATATCCTTGTTGGTAGCCTTCAACGTGGCCACCTGTTCTTTGGCAGCGTTGGCCTCGTCTTTCTTGCCTTGCTTCATGAGCGCACCAATTTGTGCGGCCATCTTGTTGAGCACTGCGGCATTTTCGTCGCGCTTAGTCTGTGTTTCGCGACGTTGCTTGTCGAGTTCCACAATGCGAGTGATGGGCTCGCGTGCATCAAATTGTTTCACGGCAAGGCGAGCTATCACCTCTTCGGGATTTTCGTTGATTAATTGTAGTGTTAGCATTGTTGATATTGTAGTGTTTTCTCGTTCTTGATAGTTGTTGTGCTTGCTACTCTCTTAGGCAAGCAATTCTTTCACTTTGGCCGAGATGGCTTTCCCCTCGGCCCTGCCGGCAAGGCTCTTGGTGGCAATGCCCATCACCTTGCCCATTTCTTTCATTGATGTAGCTCCGGTGTGTTCAATGATTTCCTTGATGCGCGCGGTGAGTTCCTCATCGCTCAACTGCCGGGGCAGGTATTCTTCGATTACTTTGGCTTCGGCTCTCTCGCCACCGGCCAAGTCTTCGCGATTTTGGCTGCTATATAGCTCGGCACTCTCTTTGCGTTGTTTCACCATGCGCACGAGGGCTTTGAGAGCGTGGTCATCGCTCACCTCACCATGATTTTCGGGAGCAGTTTTAATGAGCAAAAATTCGGCCTTGATGGCTTTGAGAGCCTCAAGACGTGGCTTGTCGTGGGCAAGCATGGCCGCTTTGATGTCGGCATTTATGGTGTCAAATAAACTCATAGGTCACAATTGTGTTAAAGTGAAACATTTTTTTTTTTGCAACTTAGTTGCCAAAACTAATGGTGCCTGCCGTTGCCTTGGGAGGCTGATTGCCGGGCTCGTGAGGTTTCACGCCGGGCACTTTGTTGCGCAATTCATTGATGCGTTGCTTGAACTTGGGGTTGCGATTAAAAGTGGGTGTTTTCTCAAATAGCTCAATCAAGTCGTCGTTGTCAATGTCTTCGGTTCTGAGCACCAAGTATCGGGCTTCGGCCTTTTCAAGCTCATTGCGTGTGATTTTGTCTTGGCCATACTCGTCCATGAGACGGTTGTCCAACGACTCGGGCGTTGTTTTGCCATCGAGATTTTGAGCCCCCGATTCCGAGAAGTCGGGTTCTACCGACATGTCGAAGCCCGCAGCCAAGATGGTGATTTTAATTTTATCGTCGAGTGTGTTGTCATAGGCCCACCCCCAAATCACATCAACCTCATCGCTAAAGTTGTTCATGAATTTTTTTACCTCGTTGAATTCGGAGGCAAGGAATGGGTCGTGAGACTCTTCGGACACATAGAGCTGAATTAAGATTTTCTTGGAGCTATACACGTCGCGATTCTTGAGCAATGGCGAGTTGAGAGCGTCTTCAATGGCTTTGATGGCACGGTTGTCGCCCTCGCCATATCCGCTACTGATGATGGCCACTCCACCCTCGCGCAAGGTGGTGTTGACATCGTTGAAGTCGAGGTTCATTCTGCCATTCACGGTGATAATCTCCGAGATGCTTCGAGCTGCTATCGAGAGGGTGTCGTCGGCCTTGCCAAAGGCATTCACAAAGTTGAGGTCGGGGTAAATCTCGGTGAGTCGCTCGTTGTTGATAATGAGCAGTGCATCAACATATTTGTGCATTTCATCGGCACCTTGCAGTGCCTTTAAAATTTTTCTCTTGCCTTCAAACAGGAATGGAATGGTCACGATGCCAATGGTGAGAATGCCCTTGTCGCGGGCAATGCGTGCCACCACAGGGCCGGCTCCGGTGCCGGTGCCACCTCCCATGCCCGCAGTGATAAACACCATTTTGGTGTCGTCGTCAAAGAGGGCTGCAATGTCGTCGGCACTCTCCTCGGCAGCGGCTTTTGCCATTTCGGGGTCGTTGCCGGCTCCAAGGCCACAAGTGGTTTCGGGGCCAATGAGCAAGCGATTGGGCACGGGCGAGTTTTGCAGCGCTTGGCGGTCGGTGTTGATCACTACAAACGATACTCCGCCAATGTTTTGGGCATACATGTGGTTGATGGCATTGTTGCCACCACCACCCACACCCACTACCTTGATAATCGTGGGGGGCTTTTCTTCGGTTTTAAAACCTGCATCACGGTCCAGGCTGTCAAATATGTTGTCTGTTGCCATTGTAATGTTATTGCGTTGTGTGTGTGTGAATATATATTGTAAACTTTATTGGCGTGTGCAGGGCACACTGTTGTTTTTTCTACCTGTCGTCATCTGCGTCGTTTTCGTCAAGGAGTCCCTTCATTTTATTCGTCAGATTTTTCAAGAAACCTTTTTTCTTCTTTTGGGGCTTCTCCTCTGTCTTGGGTTCGGGTGTGGGTTCTGGCTCGGCCGGGGTGTTGTTGTTGAATGTGGGACCATCGCCATAGATGCGACGTTCAAGACATGAAAATCCTGCAGGAATCACCTCGGCACCCTTGGCAAGCAGTGCAAATATTTCGATATATTCGAGCTTGTTGATAGCATGGTCAAGAATGTTGAGGGTAGTGGGATAGGAACCAATGCGCACTTTGATTTTTGAGTCTTGTTCGAGCTTTTCTTGTAGCCCCTTCAAGCGTGCCCCTCCACCAATGAGCACAATCGACTTGATGCTGTCGCTGTTGAGGTCGGCATAGCTAATTTGCTTGTTGATGTTGGCAATGATTTCGCCAGTGCGTGCCAATATATAGTTGGAGGCATTTTTGGCATTAATGCCATCGATATTAAAGGGTTTGGCCTCGGAGTCGAGAGGGTTGTCGATGTTTTTCTTGACAAGCTCGGCTTGTTCCTCCACCACTTGCAAGCCATTCACAAGGTCGCGAGTGATGTTGCGGCCACCCATGGGCAAGGTCATGAGGTAGACCAGAGCATGATTCTTGTAGATGGCCACTGTGGTGGTTTCGGCACCAATATCCACCAGCATGCAACCCAGCGACAGCTCCTCGTTGGTGAGCAGTTGCTCGGCCACCACCAGTGGAGTCACCAAATATTGTTTTACCTTTACCGTTGAGTTCATCACGCGTTCGAGATTGAGCTTAATGTTGGTTTTGGCCACAATCTTGTTGAGCTGTATCTCAATATTTGAGCCAAAACGTCCGCTGGGGTTGGCGGTCTCATCGTTGTCGACAAAGAATGTGCGAGGCACAATGTCGATAACCTCATAATTTTTCATTGGCTCATGCACTGCACTTTTGATGATTTTGTCGATCATCGCATTGGTGATTTGTTGTGCCGAGTCGAGATTGCGTGACACGTTGCCGGGCTCGGAGTGCACCGAGTGTCCACTCACGCCCACATACACCTCTTTGATGATGCCATCAACGCTGTTGCCCAATTTTTTGAGAATGCGGTTAATCACGTTCTTGGTGTTTTCTACATTCTGCACGCAACCATATCTCACGCAGTTGGATAGTGGCTCTTCTTCAAGATGGCTCACGTTGACATGGCCCGTGGGTGTTTTTTCGGCAATTGCACCCACAATCTTGGAACTTCCAATCTCCAGTGCTACAATATATTGGGTTTTTTCCATAACGTGTAAAGTTTGTATTGTTGTTTATTTCTTTTTCTTAGCTTGTTGCTTATCTTTTTTTTTGCTTGCTTTGGGCTTGCTTTCTTCTTTTTTCTTGTTGTCGCTTGCCTTAGCTTTTTTATTATCCTTTTTGCTATCGGCAGTTTTGCTGTCGGTTTTCTTAGGCTTTTTGCTATCGACGTTGTTGGATTGCCGTTTCTTCTCGTTTTCAGAGCTGGTTTTCACTTCTTTCTTTGGCTCATCAACGTGTTTTTTGTTGGCATCTTTTTTCTCTTTGTCGTGCTTGGGCGGGTTTTGCTTGCTCTCCTTCGATTTTGAGTTTTTGGTCACCGTGGCGTCGGGCCGGTTGTCGGCAGTGGTGGTCATGGTCTCGAGGTCGGGCGCAATTTCATCGTCTTCGGGGTCATATTCCATCGTTTCTTGCACCTGCATGCCACGTCGCGATGCCACAACTTGATGATTCCATTTGAGCGAGATGGTGTCGTAGGTTTCCCAGCCCTTCACGGGCATCACATTGCGATAAAAGAGAAGCAGTTTTTGAAACTTCGACTCAAAATTTTCAATATCGCCCATGTTCACCACGTGTCCTTGAAAACAGGGCACGATAAATACGTCTTGTGGCCCCTTGAAGTCATACATGGTGACCAGTGAACTGAGCACAGGGTCATGCTCCACATAGTCGATCATGGGCAATAGTTTCACCGGGCTATAGGAGGCAGTGAAGTGACCATTGACCACAGGCACATCGCTAAAGTAATTGGCCGAGGCATTCATGCGCTTGCCATTGCGGTTCACATAATAGGACTCGTTGCCGTCAAAAATGCGCATCACCGGCACCAGCTGTTTCACCCTAATGATGAACACTCCGTTTAGTCCTTTCACGCAGTCGGCCGATTCGAGATATTGCGACTGCGCCAGCAGGTTCTCGATTTTGTCGCTGTTGATGTGCCACATGGGCAGTCCCTCCAGCTTGATGTGAGCGTTTTTGAGCTCCTCGACAATGCCACGCTGGTTCACAAAGGAGATGCTGTCTTGATTCACGATTTGAATCTCAACACGGCGACACACCTCATCGCCCGCTTTGTCATGTGCCCACAACACTCCCCACAGCAATAGCGCAGTGAGCACAGCGAGCAATATGTATCGGGCAGTTTTCAACGTTGTTGTTTCTTTACTTCTTCACAAATGCGTGGCAAGAGATTCACAACATCGCCTGCCCCCACTGTTAACAAAATATCAAAATTAAGCAAATGTATTGAATTAATCAAATTTTCTTTGCTGTAGATCTTTTTCACCGGGCATGTTACGGCATCAAGAATAATTTCACTGCTCACTCCCTCGATGGGAAGTTCGCGGGCAGGATAGATGGGCAACAAGTATACCTCGTCGGCAAGCGAGAGGGCTTGGGCAAACTCGGGTGCAAAATCGCGCGTGCGCGAGTAGAGGTGTGGCTGAAACAGCACCGTGATTTTGCGCCCGGGATAGAGGTCGCGCACCGACTTGATGCTGGCACTCAACTCGTTGGGGTGATGAGCGTAGTCGTCGATCACGACTTGCCCTTTTTCGCCTTCTTCTTTGAGCCAAAATTCAAAGCGGCGTTTAGGACCCATAAACGATGCGATGGCACGGATCATGGCCTCGGCAGGCACATCGATGAGCCAGCAGGCAGCCATTGAGGCAATAGCATTTTCGATGTTGATGTCGACAGGCACACCCAGCTTGATGTTGCTTATCGTGCCCGATGGGGTCACCATGTCGAATGTGATTTCGCCACCGCCCTTGCGCACATTTTGGGCGTGAAAGTCGCCTTCTTCTTTTGAGTAGGTGTAGATTTTCACACCATCTTGCACTCGGGGTTGGAGGTCAAGTCCTGTGTGCACAATGAGGGCACCCCCCGGGCGAATGAGCTGGGTGAAGTGGGCAAAACTTTCGAGATAGTTCTCATAGTTGCCATAGATGTCGAGGTGGTCGGCATCGGTTGAGGTGATAACGGCCACATGTGGCGACAAGTGATGAAATGAGCGGTCAAACTCATCGGCCTCGATCACCGAGTAGGGACTGGTTTTCGACAACAAGAAATTGCTGCCATAGTTGCGCAACACGCCTCCCAAAAAGGCATTGCTGCCCACTCCTGCCACTTCGAGAATGTGGGCCGCCATGCTCGATGTGGTGGTCTTGCCATGGGTGCCGGCAAAGCACAAGGCCTGTGAGTGCTCGGTGACAATGCCCAGCAACTTGGCACGCTTCACCACTTCAAAGCCATGGGCTCTGAAGTATTGCAGGCCGGCATGGCTGTCGGGTATGGCTGGGGTGTACACCACCAAGGTGTTGTTGCTGTCTTGGCAATAGGTGGGAATGAGGCGAGGATTCTCGTCATAGGCAATTTCCACACCTTCTTTTTCGAGTGCTTGGGTGAGTTCGGTGCTTGTGCGGTCATAGCCGGCCACGCGCTTGCCTTGGGCAAGAAAATAGCGCTCAAGTGCTGCCATGCCTATGCCTCCTGCTCCCACAAAATATAGCGATTTAAAATCTTTCATCTTTTTTTACCTTCTAGTTTCATTAGGGGTTATTATTGTCCTTCAACAAGTGCCATCACATGGTCAACAATGTGCTCGGCGGCATCGCGCAATGCCATTTTCTCGACATGCCGGGCAAGCGACTTGAGCCTGTCGTCGTTTTTCACCACCTCAAGCATGGTGTGGACCAGCTGTTGCGATGCTTGGGCATCGGTAATCATGATGGCGGCTTCGCGATTGACGAGTGCAAGGGCGTTTTTGGTTTGGTGATCTTCCGATACGTTGGGCGATGGCACCAGTATTGCCGGTTTGCCAAGCAGTTGCAATTCAGAAATAGAACTTGCACCAGCACGTGAGATCACAAGATGGGCAGCACGATAGGCCATGTCCATGTTGGCGATAAAGGGCATTTGAATCACATTTTTCACTCCCGATGCTGCAAGAGCTTCACGGCACTTGGCATCATATATTTTACCCGTTTGCCACACCACTTGCACGTCGCTTTCGGCCCCTATTGCAGGCAAAGCCTCGATGATGGCCTCGTTGATAGTGCGTGCTCCCAAGCTACCGCCAATGATGAGCACTGTGCGCTTGTCGGGGTCAAGATTCATGGCTTTGCGAGCCTCTTGTGGGGTGGCTGTGCACTCCAGCAGGTTGCGACGCACGGGGTTGCCTGTCATCACAATCTTTTGGGCAGGGAAGAAACGCTCCATGCCCTCATAGGCCACGCAAATGCAGTTGGCTTTTTGAGCCAATAGCTTGTTGGTGACTCCGGCATAGGAGTTCTGCTCTTGAATGAGGGTGGCGATGCCATGTTTTTGGGCTTGCTTGAGCATGGGGCCGCTGGCATAGCCTCCCACGCCTATGGCAATATCGGGTTTGAACTCTTTGAGAATTTTTTTGGCCATGCTCATGCTCTTGCGCAAGTTGATGAGCACCTTGATGTTGCGCAACAAGTGCTTGCGGTCAAACCCCATCACGGGCAACCCCTTGATTTCATAGCCGGCGGCAGGCACACGCTCCATTTCCATGCGCCCCTCGGCCCCCACAAACAGAATGTTGGCATCGGGATAGCGACGTTTAATTTCGCCGGCAATCGATAGTGCTGGAAAGATGTGGCCACCTGTGCCACCTCCGCTCACGAGAAAATTTTTATTATTTCCACTCATTGTTTCTTATCAATTGTGAAGGGTTTTCGGCCCTCAACTCATTGGGAAGGCTGTTCTCTTCGATTTTTATATTCTTTTTATCATAGTTGGCAATGGTGCGGCTAATGCTGAGCATCACGCCAAAGGCTATACTGGTCACGATAATTGAGGTGCCACCCTTGGAGATGAGTGGTAGCGGTTGCCCCGACACAGGAAACACCCCCGTGTTGATGGCCATGTGAAACAAGGCTTGAAAGGCAATCATTGATGCCATGCCAATCACCAGCAAGGCCGGTAGCACACGCCGGCACCGCCGTGCAATCATGGCGGCACGAGCCAGCAACCACAAGTATAGCAAGAGCAGGAACACGCCTCCCACCATGCCCATCTCTTCAACGATAATCGAGAAAATGTAGTCGCTAAAGGCCAGAGGCAGGCGTGAAGTTTCGAGCGATTGCCCAATGCCCACTCCCGTGATGCCTCCATGGGCTTGTGCCATGCGCGAGAACATTTCTTGCTGATTTTTGCTGGTCACGGGTTTATACACGAGCGAGTCGCTGTTCCACCAGTCGTTGATGCGGTTTTTCCATGTGCTTTGGCGGTTCACTACAGCTGGCGAGTCGTTGCCAATGGTGTCGCCTTCTTGCACAATGTTTTCGATGTTTTCGCTTTCTTCAAGAATGGCCTTTTGGTTGTCGTTGTGACTCTTAAAGGCATAAAGCATGCAAAAAATCACCCCATAGGTCACAATCACCCACCCAATTTTTTTGAGTTTGGCACCGCCAATCAACATCATCGAGAAGCTGATGCTCATGAGCAGGAGTGTGTTGGTGAGGCCACTGCGCACGAGCAATGCGCCAAAGGCTCCCACAACAAAGGCCACTTCAACCATGCCCTTGGTCTTCACATCGGCCTTTTGCTGATTGCGTGCAAGAATGTGGGCAAGCAAGGTCACGATTGAGAGCTTGGCAAGCTCGGCAGGCTGAATGGTGAATCCCGGCAGGCTGATGGCACGTTGTGCCCCATTGATGACCTCGCCAAAAAACATCACATAGAGTAGGCTCAAAATTGTGCCAATTCCCAATAGGGGAATGAGGGCTGCAAGCAACGTTTTGTTGTTGTAGTCGGTGCGATAAAGCCCCACCACCAAGCCTCCTCCAAAGGCAAGAAACAGGCATTGCTTGATGAGAGGCATATACACGCCAGCTGTTCCAATTTCTCGACTCGAGGCACTATAGGACTCGATAATCGAGAAAATGATGAGCGTGAAATAGATGCCCCAAATCCAAGGGTCGCCATATTTGCGCGTTACTTCGTCATGCTTTTTTGTTTTTTCTGCCATTGTGTTGTGTTCTCGTTGAAAGGGGGAAGTGTGTGTGTAATATTATCTATGCTGTGTGTGTGCGTCGTTAAATTTTGCCCACCAGTTCTTTAAATTGATGCCCACGATCTTCCATGTTTTTAAACAAGTCGAAGCTGGCACAGCAGGGCGATAGCAACACGGTGTCGCCACTTTGCGAGAGACGATGGCACCAGTCAACACACTCGGGCATGCTACGTGCATCGGTGATAATGGGAACTTTGCCATCAAAGAAGTTGTGCAGCTTGGTGTTGTCAACCCCCAAGCACACAATAGCTTTCACCTTCTTTTTCACAAATTCCTCGATTTCGCTATAGTCATTACCCTTGTCCACGCCCCCCAAAATGAGAATGGTGGGAGTGGTCATGCTCTCAAGGGCATACCATGTGGCATTCACGTTGGTGGCCTTGGAGTCGTTGATATAGGTCACCCCTTCAACTGTGCGCACAAATTCAAGGCGATTTTCTACTGCCTCAAAATCGGCAAGAGCTTTGCGTATCACCTCGTCTTTAATGTCGAGCAAAGTGGCCGAGATACCGGCAGCCATCGAGTTGTAGATGTTGTGCAACCCCTTGAGCGATAGTTGCGAGCGTGGAATTTCCCAATGCGTGCCATCGATGTCAAATTTCATGATGCCGTCTTGCATATAGGCTGCGCAATTTTCCTCGTCGCCAGCACTGAAGGGCAATAGGCGAGCCTCGCTCTTGTGATTTTTGAGTTGAGCTGCTATGATGGGGTCGTCTTGCCAATAGATAAAGGTGTCGGCAGGCGTTTGATTTTGCATAATGCGGAATTTGGCTGCAACATAGTTCTCCATCTTGTAGTCGTAGCGGTCGAGGTGGTCGGGCGTGATGTTGAGCAGCACTGCCACGTTGGCCTTGAACTCATACATGTTGTCGAGTTGAAAACTGCTCAGCTCAAGCACATACACATCGTGCTTCTCGGTGGCAACCTGCAAAGCAAGGCTGTGACCAATGTTGCCAGCCAGCCCCACATTCAGTCCTGCTTTCTTCAAAATGTGATAGGTGAGCAGGGTGGTGGTGGTTTTGCCATTGCTACCGGTGATGCACACCATCTTGGCATTGGTGTATCGGCCAGCAAATTCAATTTCGCTAATGATAGGGATATTTTTGTCGATAGCCTTTTTCACCAAGGGAGCTGTTGATGGAATGCCGGGGCTCTTGATGATTTCATCGGCAGCCAGCACTCGGCTCTCGGTGTGTCCCCCCTCTTCCCAAGCAATGCCATGCTGGTTGAGCAATTCTTGATACTTGGGTGCGATTTTGCCCATGTCGGTCAAAAACACGTCCATTTCTTTTTGTTGGGCAAGCACTGCGGCACCCACGCCACTCTCGCCACCACCTAATATTACAATGCGCTTTGTCATAATTAGCTATATTGTTGAATGTGCTTTTATTATCTGATTTTTAGAGTCACAAAAGTGATAACTGCCAAGAAGATGGCTACGAGGAAAAATCGCATCACAATCTTTGACTCGGGTATGGAGTTGAGCGGTTTTTGCAACAAGGCTTCAACCTTGCCTCCGGGCACTTGAAAGTGATGATGCAAGGGGGTCATCTTAAACACACGCTTGCCCTCGCCTGTTTTTTTCTTGGTGTATTTGAAATAGGCTACTTGTATCATCACCGATAGGTCTTCGACAAAGAAGATGAGGCACAAGATGGGAATGAGCAACTCTTTGCGTATGAGAATAGCAAACACGGCAATGATGCCACCCAAGCACAGACTGCCTGTGTCGCCCATAAACACTTGGGCAGGATAGGAGTTATACCACAAAAAGCCCACTGTGGCACCAATGAAGGCTGCAGCATAGACCACCAGCTCAGAGCTATCGGGGATATACATGATGTTGAGATAGGTCGAATACACCACATTGCCTCCCAAATAGCACATGATGGCAAGTGCCAGCCCAATAATGGCCGAGGTGCCTGTGGCCAAGCCATCGAGACCATCGGTGAGGTTGGCTCCGTTGCTCACGGCTGCCACTACAAATATGGTGACCAGTATAAAGAGCATCCAACCGCCAGTTTGAGCATAGTCGCCCATCCATTGGGTGAAATAGGCATAGTTGAAATTGTGATTTTTCACAAAGGGCAAGGTGGTCTGTGGCGACTTGATCGTTTGCACCTTGGTTGTTGCTTGCCGGCCGGCGTCACCGTTGATAGTTGTGTTTTGTGTCATTTGAGCAATCTCGGTGCGTTGCACGGCCTGCCCCTCATTGCTCTGGCTCATCACAATGGCGGGACTCAAATACATGGTGAGGCCCACTATGAGCCCCAAGCCCACTTGTCCCACAATTTTAAAACGGCCTTTCATGCCCTCTTTGTTGTGGTGGGCCACTTTGATGTAGTCGTCGGCAAAGCCCAAAGCCCCACACCACAAGGTGGCAACAATCATGAGTATCATGTAGATGTTGTCGAGTTTTCCCAGTAGCAGGCAGGGCACCAATATCGAAACGATGATAATGATGCCTCCCATGGTGGGAGTGCCTTTCTTGTCCATTTGCCCTTGCAAGCCCAAGTTGCGTACAATTTCGCCCACTTGCATGAGTTGCAATCGGTCGATAATGCGACGGCCAAACACAATGGCAATGAAGAGCGATAAAATGAGTGCAAACCCGGAGCGGAAGGTGATGTAGTCAAACAGGCGTGCACCGGGCACATGATATTGTTCTAAATAATGAAATAGGTGATATAGCATAGCTGTGCAATTTTATTTTTCGTCGTTGAAAATGGCTTGCAACACTTCGCGGTCGTCGAAGTGGTGTTTCACTCCATTGATTTCTTGATAGTCTTCGTGGCCCTTGCCTGCCACAAGCACCACATCGCCACTTGTGGCAAACTGGCAGGCGGCCCTGATGGCATCGCGGCGATCGGTGATTTTGAGAGTCTTGAGGCGGTCTTGAGGCGAGAGTCCAGCCTCCATGTCGCGCAAAATGGCTTCGGGGTCTTCGGTGCGAGGGTTGTCGCTGGTGAGTATCACCTTGTTGCTGCGGGTGGCGGCTTCGGCAGCCATGATGGGGCGTTTGCCCTTGTCGCGGTCTCCGCCACAACCACACACGGTGATAATGTTTCCCTTGCCACCCAACACCTCTTTCACGGTGTCGAGCACATTGATGAGAGCGTCGGGGGTGTGGGCATAGTCAACAATGGCTGTGTAGCCACGGCTCGAGCGCATGGTCTGGAAACGTCCTGCCACAGGGGTGAGCATTGTCATCTTCACCAGCACTTCGTCTTGTGGAAAGCCCAGCAAGATTGAGGCACCATACACCGAGAGCAGGTTGTAGACATTGAAACGGCCCGTGAACAGGAGTTCCAACTCTTGCCCGTTGAAATTGACGGTGGTGCCGTCGAGGCGGTCTTCAATGACACGTGCTTTATAGTCGGCCATGCCACGCAACGAGTAGGTGTGCTTGTGTGCTCGTGTGTTTTGCACCATCACAGGGCCTTGCTTGTCGTCAATGTTCACCAATGCAAAGGCTTGGGCTGGCAGGTTGTCGAAAAACATTTTCTTGGCCTTGATATAGTTCTCTACCGTTTTGTGATAGTCGAGGTGATCGCGTGTGAGATTGGTGAAAATGCCACCGGCAAATTGCAACCCGTCGATGCGATGTTGGGCGCAGGCATGTGAGCTCACCTCCATGAAGGCATAGTCGCAACCGGCTTCAACCATGTTGTGTAGCAACAGGTTGAGCGACAGGTGGTCGGGGGTGGTTTGCTTGGCTGGCAATTCGGTCTTGTCGATGATGTTTTTCACTGTCGAGAGCAAGCCTGCCTTGTAGCCCATGAGCTGTGCCATTTCATAGAGCAGGGTGGCGGTGGTGGTTTTGCCGTTGGTGCCGGTCACGCCCACGAGTTTGAGTTGGCGTGAGGGGTGGTCATACCATGCCGAGGCAAGATGAGCCAGTGCAATGTTGCTGTCTTTGACTTGAATATAGGTCACTTGGTCGCTGAGTTGGGCGGGGAGGTCCTCACACACCACAGCCTCCACACCAGCCTCAATGACTTGTGGAATAAAACGATGGGCATCGATAGCTACCCCTTTAATTGCAATGAACAATGCTCCAGGGCAGGCTTGGCGTGAGTCGTTGATCACTTGTGTGATGCTCTTGCCTGTGCTACCTTTCACTTGCAGCACGTTGATGGCCGCAATCAATTGGCTGAGTTGTTTTTCCATTTTATTAATATGTCTATATATAGTCAAAAAAAATGCTTTAATGTCTTAGTTTCAAATACACCATTTGCCCATGCTGGCAGGGGGAGCCTGCAGTCACGCTTTGCTGTGCCACATAGCCACTGCCACTGCAACGCACGGTGAGCCCAAGGCGTTCGAGTTGAGCAATGGCCTCGCGCACATTCATGCCCACCACATTGGGCATTTTGCCTTGTGCAGGCATGGCAGCATGTTTGAATGTCTTGTGTGAGGCTATGCCCAAGCTTTTTTTGATTGTGGCATGGCGAGTGGGGCTGGTGGTGGCATAGAGGGTGGGCGATTTTGCCACGCCGGTTTTGATGCTGTCGTTGCGATAGTCCGAAATGTTGTCGAGCAAGCCGCGGGCATACATGCGCAGGGCTATGTTTTTGAGCACCACGCCACTGCTGGCTCCTGCTCCGCGATTGGCTCCCAGCATGAGCACCACGCAGCTATATTTGGGGTGTTCATAGGGGAAAAATCCGCAAAATGCCAGTCGCTTTTGTGAGCCATAGCTTCCGTTTTCAATCGTGTAGGCTGTGCCCGTTTTTCCGGCAATTTCCACAAGGTCGCTCTGCACCCACTTGCGCGCTGTGCCTCGCTTGCCCCACACCACATCGTGCAACATGATGCGCAATTTTTGGGCGTTCTCGGCACTGCACACCTGCTTGCGCACATAGTCGATGGCAGGAATGGAGTCGATGCCCTCTCGCGAATATTTCTTCACCAGATGTGGGCGCACAAATTTGCCGTTGTTGGCAATGGCGTTATACATGCCCAAAATATACATGGGCGGAATCATCGTGGTGTAGCCAAATGCCATGCGAGTGAGTGCCACACGGTCGGCATTGGTGTGCCCCAGTTGTGGAAAAATGGGGCGTTTCTCACCGGCAATGCCCATGTTGAATTTGTCAAAAAATCCCATGCCTTCAAGTCGTTTGCGAAAACCATCGGGATTGTTGCCATATTTTTTTACCACAATTTTCGACATGCCAATGTTTGACGAGGTCTCGATGATTTCGCGGGGCGACAGGGCTGAGCCACCATGAGGGTCTTTGATGGGGCGGCCACAATAGTTCCACACCGAGCCGGTCACAATCTTGGAGTCGATGTTGTTGATCACTCCGTCTTCAAGGGCCACCATCATGCTGATGGGTTTCATCACCGAGCCGGGCTCATATCCGCTCACGGCATGGTTGCTACCCTCGATATAGTCGCCGGCATTGTTGTTCCACTCAAGGTTGGAGATGGCTTTAATCTCACCGGTGGCAACCTCCATGAGCACGGCTGTGCCCCACTTGGCTTCCGACTCCAGCAACATGTTGTAGAGCTCGTTTTCAACAATGTCTTGCAGTTGAATGTTGATGGTTGTGGTGATGTCGTAGCCTCGTTCGGGGGCTTTTTTCACACCTTTCACCACGTTGGAGGTGAGCTGAATGCGCTCCGAGAGGCCGGGCTTGCCATAGAGGTAGGGGTCGAGAGCCATTTCAAGCCCCGAATGTCCGTGCACGCCGTGGCTTATGGCAATGCGCTTTTTGCGCTTGCTGTCCCACACCGAGTCGATGTTTTCGCCCGTGCTACCAATGCTTCGTGCAGCCATCTTGCCATAGGGCTTGCAACGCAGCATCTTGAGCTCGCCATACAGGCCTGTTTGGTTGCGTTTTTTGTTGAAGTAGGGAAACGTTTTGAGCCGTTTATACTCGTGATGGCTGAGCAGTGAAAACAGGCGATAGGCGCGTTTCTTTTTTTCTTGGGCGCGCAGCAGTTCATCTTTCCATTGCTGGGCTGTGCGTGAAGGGTCGAAGGCGTGAAGACTGTCGCACAAGGCAGGTAGATATTTCTTGAGCGTGTCGTCTTTGATGCCTGCGGTTTTCCAGTCGATGCGTGCAGTGTAGAATTGCAGGTTGGCAGCGAGAATTGTGCCATTGTCGGCGAGAATTTTGCCCCGTTCGGGCTCGATGATGGTGGAGTCGCACAAAATGTTTTTCGACTTCAAGTTCCACTCTTCGGCATAGGTGACTGCTGTTTTGAAAAGCTCATAGACGATGCACCCCGCAAACAGGAGCATCACAAGCACTACTACCGAGTAGCGAGCCATGATGTGGTGTTTGTTGGCTTGCTTCATTTTTCTACGAGTTTATAGGGTGGTTGTTCGGGAGCACACAAGCCCAAGTGCAGGGTGTCGATAAATGAGGTCATTTGGCTTTCTCTAATCATCGAGTTGTATTGGGCACTGATGTCCACGCAATCGGTTTTGGTGTTGTTGAGAGTGGTCTTGAGCTCCATGATTTCGCTCATGCACTCTTGGCAGGTGTATTTGTTGCTGATGTGCATGAGTGTCATGACGGTTGCCGCAACAATATATATCCAGTTGTTTTTGAAAAAGTCGAAGGTGAGAAAACTGCGCCCTTGCACAGCTTGCGACAGTATTTTGGTCGTGTCAACTCCACGCGATTTGTTGTTTTTATTTTCTGCCATTTGGGTTGTTGCTTGAGGGGTTAATACTGCTGTCGTCAAGTTTCTCGGCTATGCGCAATTTGGCACTGCGCGCTCGTGGGTTGCGCTCTATTTCTTGGGCATCGGGCACAATCACCTTGTTGTTGATGAGTCGCCACGGGGTGTGCACTTGGCCAAAAAAATCTTTGTCGATTTTGCCTTCAATGTTGCCACTGCGCATGAAGTTTTTCACCAGTCGGTCTTCGAGTGAGTGATAGGTGATCACTGCCAGCCTGCCACCGGGATTGAGCACTTGTAGCGACTGCGATAGCAGTTGCTTGAGCACATCAATTTCTTGATTCACCTCGATGCGCAAGGCTTGAAACACTTGTGCCAGCTCTTTTTTCTCTTGGGCAGGACGTATGTAGGGCTTGATAATCGCCAGCAACTGCTCGGTGGTGGTAATGGGGGCAAGTGAGCGAGCCTTGATGATAGCCGATGCCATGCGTCGCGACTGCTTGAGCTCGCCATACAGGTAGAGCATGTTGGCAATCTGCTCCTCGCTATAGGTGGCTATCACCTTGCCGGCATCGAGCTCGCTGTTGCGGTTCATGCGCATGTCGAGTGGCCCCTCAAAGCGAAACGAAAATCCACGGTCTTTGTCGTCGAAGTGATGAAACGACACTCCAAGGTCGGCCAAAATGCCGTCAACCCCGTCAACGCCATAATAGCGCATGAAATTTTTGATAAAAGCAAAATTTCCATGTACAAATGTAAATCGCTCGTCGTCGATGCGGTTGCCATAGGCATCAAGGTCTTGATCCATGCCATAGAGATGCCCTGTGGGCCCCAAGTTTTTCATGATTTCACGACTGTGTCCTCCTCCTCCAAAGGTCACGTCAACATAGTTGCCATCGGGCTTGATGGCGAGTGCGTCGATGCAGGGTTGGAGCAGAGCCGGGATATGATAAACTTGACAATCCATGTGTGAGAAAAACTGTTGTTGGGTTGGCCTAAAATTATTTTTTCGCATCTATATAGTACATGCGCGTGAATTTGGCTGTAAAGGTAGTTATAATTTTGCAGAGTTTACAAACTTAAACTCTATAAAATAGAAAAGAAGGAGTAAAAGTTATTAACAACCGGCTGTTATGAGCGAATAATCCGCAGGTTAGCTTCTGTTGTTGTGCAATGAGCAGAATTTTGCACTTGTAAATTTTAAGATTCTTTGCTCTCGTGTGCATTGTGCTGTTGTTGCAATTTTAGCAATTAAGCATTATCTTTGTTGCAACAATGTTGCAACATGGTCCTTTTTGGAGCCTTTTGTTGCTATTTTTATTTTAACTAAAAACTTCAACAGCAACACAATGAAGCAATATCTCGACCTCTTGCAGCGAGTGCTCGATGAAGGGGTTGTGAAACACGATCGCACGGGCACGGGCACCAAGAGCATTTTTGGCCATCAGCTGAGGTTTAATCTCGATGAGGGCTTCCCCTTGCTCACCACCAAAAAAGTGCATCTCAAGTCGGTGATTTATGAGTTGCTGTGGTTTTTGCGTGGCGACACCAATGTGCATTGGCTGCAAGAGCATGGGGTGCGCATTTGGAACGAGTGGGCCGATGCACAAGGCGAGCTGGGCCCTGTCTATGGTCATCAATGGCGTTCGTGGCCCGATGAGCATGGCGGTAGCATCGACCAAATTGCCGATGTGGTTGAAAACATCAAGAAAAATCCCGATTCTCGCCGGCTCATTGTGAGCGCGTGGAATGTGGCCGAAGTGAATTGCATGGCTCTGCCTCCTTGCCACACGTTGTTTCAGTTCTATGTGGCCAATGGTCGCTTGAGTCTTCAACTCTATCAGCGCAGTGCCGACCTTTTTTTGGGTGTTCCCTTCAACATAGCGAGCTATGCTTTGTTGCTCATGATGGTGGCGCATGTCACAGGGCTCAAGGCTGGCGATTTTGTGCACACCTTTGGCGATGCTCACATCTATCTCAACCACATGAATCAAGTGCACGAACAACTCTCGCGCGACACTCGCCCCTTGCCTCGCATGGTGCTCAACCCTGCGGTGAAAGGCATCTTTGACTTTACCTACGATGATTTCAAGCTCGAAGGCTATGATCCTCACCCTGCCATCAAAGGAGAAGTGTCGGTTTGACCTAAAAAAACTGAAAAATATTCGATGAAATGGAACAAAAACTCTCGGCAATCGTTGTGATAGCTCAAGACGGGGCAATCGGCAAAAATGGCGATTTATTGTGCCACTTGCCGGCCGACCTCAAGCATTTTAAAACCATCACCATGGGGCACTCTATTGTGATGGGACGCAAAACCTTTGAATCGTTTCCCAAAGGGCCACTCCCAGGTCGTCAAAACATTGTGGTGACTCGCAACCACGACTACCACCCACAAGGGGTGACGGTGGTGCACAGTGTTGATGAGGCTTTGAGTCGTGTGGAGATGGCGGGCGAGGTGTTTGTCGTGGGTGGCGCACAACTCTATGGCGCAACTTTCGACAGGGTGGATACTCTCTATCTCACGCTGTTGCATCACGAGTTTGCCGATGCCGACACGTTTTTCCCAGCTTTCGACCATAGTGAGTGGACCGAGCTTGCACGTGAAGACCACGATGCCGACGAAAAAAATCCCTATCCCTATAGCTTCGTCACCCTCAAGCGCAAGTGCTGAAGAAGTAACGACGATGCACGGTATCGTGCACCCTTACAACTCCATAAATGGTTTACCAATAGCGTGATTACCCTTTGCTTTTGAGTAAATATTGTTCCACGATTGGGGGATAATAGCGGTGTTCGAGGTGGTGAATGCGCTCTTCGAGCTGGGCAGGCGTGTCGGTGGGCAACACAGGGCAAGTGTGCCGGGCAATGATGTGCCCTCCATCGATTTTACCACTCACCACATGCACCGTGATGCCACTTTCGGTGTCGCCAGCAGCTATCACTGCCTCGTGCACATGATGCCCCCACATGCCCTTGCCTCCATATTTGGGCAATAGCGAGGGGTGCAGATTCACGATGCGCCCTTCAAAGGCTGTGAGCAGAGGCTCGTGCACAATGGCGAGGAAGCCGGCAAGCACGATGAGGTCGATGCCGTCGTTTTGCAGTTTTTGGGCGATTTCATCGGGTTTTTTCCATTGCTCGGGCGTGTAGACCTGCACTTCGTGTCCCAATGGTCGCAGTCGCTCAATGGCCGGTGCTTGAGGTGCATTGCTCAGCACGCTTGCCACTTCAATGGCAGGGTGATTGCCAAAATAGCGAATGAGGCTCTCGGCATTGCTGCCAGCCCCCGATAGCCAGATGCTTATTTTTTTCTTTTTCATCGAGTTGCAATTTAAAACGTCTGCATGTCGACCAAGTGCTTGTAGGCCCCCTGCTTGGCGATGAGTTGCTCATGGGTGCCCTGCTCAATGATTTTGCCCTCTTGCATCACGCATATCAAGTCGGCATTTTTAATGGTTGAGAGCCTGTGAGCAATGACCAGTGTGGTGCGCCCACTCATGAGGTGGTCGAGGGCTTCTTGCACGAGATGCTCGCTCTCGGTGTCGAGTGCCGAGGTGGCCTCGTCGAGAATGAGAATGGGCGGATTTTTGAGAATGGCGCGTGCTATGCTCAGGCGTTGGCGTTGTCCGCCCGATAGATTGCCTCCACGATCGCCAATGTTGGTGTCAAATCCTTGTGGCGTGGCCATGATAAAATCATAGGCATTGGCAATGCGTGCTGCAGCAATCACCTCGTCGCGAGTGGCATTTTCCACGCCAAAGGTGATGTTGCCATAGATGGTGTCGTTAAAGAGAATAGCCTCTTGATTCACATTGCCCATGAGAGCACGCAGGCTCTCTTTGGTCACGTCTCGAGTGTCGATTCCATCGATGAAAATGCCACCTTCTTGCACGTCGTAGAATCGTGGCAACAAGTCGGCAAGTGTGGTTTTGCCACTGCCGCTTTGCCCCACCAGTGCCACGGTCATTCCCTTCTTGATGTCGAGGTCGATGCCGTCGATCACCCATTTTTCGCCATAGCGAAATTTCACACCACGATAGCTGATGCCTTGTTGCATGCAGGGCAGGGCAGTGGGGTGCACAGGGTCTTTGAGGGAGTTTTCGGCTTGCAATATCTTGTCGATGCGCTGCATCGAGGCGAGGCCCCGTTGCATCGAGTAGCTGGCTTTTGAAAAATCTTTGGCAGGGTTGATGATGCTGTAAAAAATCACCATGTAGTAGATAAACGAGGGGGCGGTGATTGATTGTGTGCCACTCAAGATGAGCGAGCCGCCAAACCACAGCACAATGGCAATGGTGGCAGTGCCCAAAAATTCGCTCATGGGGTGGGCGAGTTCATAGCGTCGGTTCATGCCACGGCTCATGTTCAAGAATTTTTCATTCTCGCCGTCAAATCGCTTTTCTACCTTGCGCTCGGCATTGAAAGCCTTGATAATGCGCAGTCCGCCAATGGTTTCTTCAATGTTGCTTAGCAACACGCCCCACTGGTTTTGCAGGTCGAGCGACTTGCGCTTCAATCGCTTGCCCACAGCCCCCATGATGCCTCCTGCCACAGGTAGCAAAATGAGCACAAAGAGGGTGAGTTGCCAGCTCACCATAATCATCATGGTGAGGCACACCACAATCATGATAGGGTTTTTAAACATCATGTCGAGCGACGACATGATGGAATTTTCAACCTCGCTCACGTCGCCACTCATGCGTGCCATCACGTCGCCTTTGCGCTCGTTGCTGAAGAAGGCGATGGGCAACGACACGATTTTGTTGTAGATTTGTTGGCGCAGATCGCGCACCACGCCCGTGCGAATGGCAATCATGTTGTAGGCGGCAAGATAGGCACTACCCGTCTTGATGCCTGCCAGCACCACCAGTGCAAGGGCTATGCCTGCCAGTGCCATCGAGGGGCCATGGGTCTCAATTATGCATTGCACGGCATAGTAAAAATCGTTGACCACCACATCTTTCAGGCTACCGCTGCCCCATGGCATGAAGGTGTAGTGGGCGCGGTTGATGCCAAAGAGCATTTCGAGAATGGGAATGATGAGGGCAAACGAAAACAGCGTGAAAAAGGCTGCCAATATGTTGAAAATGACGTTGAGCACGATATATCGCTTGTAGGGCGGTATAAAGCGGCGCAATATCATGAAAAATCCGTTAAACATAGTGTTCCTGTTGTCTTGATTGAAAATAAGTCGCAACAAAGATACAAAAAATAGAGGACAGATTTCATGCCCCCTATTTTTCGTTTTCTATGTGAGTTTCGATGATGTGTGGTGTGGTTTCTATTTTATCCACTTGATGATGTCTTTGATGGAGTGTTTTTTGCCATAGAGCAAGATGCCGGTGCGATAGATGCGCGCGCTCACCCAAATCATAGCCAATGCAGTGGCAAAAAGTAGACCGATGCTCAATGCCATTTGCCACAGGGGCACCTCATAGGGCAGCCTCACCATCATCACGATGGGCGATGTGAAGGGAATGATGGAGCACCACACTGCCATAGTGCCGTTGGGGTTTTCCATGCACCCAATGCCGGCATAGAGGGCCACAATCATGATGAGCAAGATGGGTGTCATGAATTGCGAGGTGTCGCTTGCTTGGTCGACTGCCGAACCAAAACCGGCAAACAGCGAGGCATAGAGCAGATAGCCACCAATGAAATAGATGACAAAAAAGGCGAGCACACTAAAGATGTTGATGCTCTTCAATGCCTCGATTGCTATGTTCACCATGCCCATGGGGCTGTCGGGGTTGGAGGTGATGCCGCTCAAGCTCATCACTGCAGCGAGAATCACGACCCAAATGGTGAATTGAGTGAGTCCCACAAGTCCCACGCCAATGATTTTGCCCATCATGAGCTGGAAGGGCTTGCAACTGCTCACAATCACCTCGACAATGCGGTTGGTTTTCTCCTCGACCACGCTATTCATGATCATGGCTCCATAGGTGATGACAAACATGTAGATCACAAATGAAAGGGCAATGCCCAGCACCATAGCCACCTCGGCATGACCACCGCTCTCGCTGCCATCTTCGGCGATTTTCACGCTGTTGATGTTGAGGTCGACTTGGGCGTTGCGCACAATGCTGTCGAGCCCTGCAATGCCCTGTTGTTGCAGTTTCATGGTGGTGAGCGTGTCGGCAAGGCATTCCTCTATATATTTCATGATGCCGGCATTGAGGGTGTTGGAGCTATACACATTGACCTGTGCCGAGTCGAGCACATGGGCAGGTATCACCACCAGTGCCTCCATGTTGGAAGGGCCGTCTTTGAAAAACTGCTTGGGGTTGGTTTTGCCCGGCTCTCCCTTGAGGGGCACAATGTCATAGATTTCGTTGCTGGCGAATGCTTTGGCAAGTTGGCCGGTCTCATCAATCACGGTGATGGCGGTTTTCTCGGTGGTGCTGGTCTTGTTGATTTCGGCAAGCCACGAGGGCAGGAACATGAGTAGCACCATGAGCACCGGAATGAGCAGGGTCATCACAAGAAACGACTTGCGCCCGGCTATCGACATGTATTCGCGTTCAATAATCAATAGTAATTTGCTCATGAGTTCAGTGATTTAACGGTTTCGATAAAAATTTCGTTCATGCTGGGCATCTGCTCATGAAAACCTGCCAATGGGCAGTTGTCGTTGAGCCACGCCACGGTGTCGTGAATGGTTGTGCCCTTGTTGAGCCTGATGAGGGTGCCCTCGGTGTCAGCCTCGATGATGGAGTAGTATTGCTCGTTGTGTGGCAAGTTGGCATCGCCACTCAGCGCGATGTTGTAGATATTTTTTTTGTGAGCCTGCTTGATGTCTTTCACATTGCCCTGCAACACCACTTGCGAGTGATTGATGAGGGTGATGCGCTCGCAGGTTTCTTCCACACTCTCCATGTTGTGGGTCGAGAACAAGATGGTGGCGCCCTGCTCCTTGAGGTGCAGAATTTCGTGCTTGAGTTGCTCGGCATTCACGGGGTCGAAGCCCGAAAAAGGCTCGTCGAAGATGAGCAACTTGGGCTCGTGGAGCACAGTGGCAATGAATTGCACCTTTTGCTGCATACCCTTCGACAGGGTTTCCACTTTCTTGTTTTCCCACTCGGTGAGGTTGAATCGCTCCAGCCACGAGCGCATGCGCTGTGTGGCGGTAGCCTTGTCGAGGCCTTTCATGCGTGCCAAATACACGATTTCTTCGCCCACTTTCATTTTCTTGTATAGTCCTCGTTCTTCGGGCAGGTAGCCAATGTGTGCCACGTCGTCTTGTGTGATGGGCTTGCCACCCAGCATCACCTCGCCGCTATCTTGATGAGTGATGCGGTTGATGATGCGAATGAGTGTTGTCTTGCCTGCTCCATTGGGCCCCAGCAAGCCATAGATGCACCCTTCGGGCACACTCATGCTCACATGGTCGAGAGCCTTGTGGCCGCTATATTGCTTCACCACATCGTTGATTTCGATAAAACTCATGTTGGTTTCTTTTTATGTGTGTTTTGATGTCCCACAAAGTTAAACTATTTGTTGGGATTTTTCTTGTTTAGACGTGAAGGAAGTCCAAAAACTACAATGAGTTTCACGTTTTTTGGGGAAAATGTGCTGTTGTGTGGGGTTGAAAAAATTGGCATGGTTATCGGAAAAAGCGTTATGTTCATCGAAACAATCCATAACCACTCGTTGACACCCCATTGAATGGGCAATACCTTTGCCACCAGAAAAACAAAAATAAACTTCATACATCTCAAAATTATTACAAGGAGGAAAACATTATGGTACTCATGACACTTTCAACTCTGGCAATTGTATTGGCTCTTTTAGTTATCTATCGCTTTGGTCATCGCTATGGCAACATCAAGGTGCTGGAGTGGGAAAAAGATACCATCTATAGCAACAACGACGACGACATGTAATTCAAGGTTCCAGTCCAACCCCGAACTTAAATAACATGATAGCAACTGCCCGTGCCATGCGTGAGGGCGCATGACAAGGGCAGTTTTTTTGGCTCCATCTTTCAATAAAGAGAGGGGCTTGTGCGTTATAGATAATGACTATGGAACTTCGACAACTTAAATATTTTTTACAGACGGCGCAAACACTGAATTTCTCGGAGGCTGCTCGTGAATTGTGCATCACGCAAAGCACTTTGTCACAGCAAATCAAGCAACTGGAAGACGAATTTGGGGTGCGTCTCTTTGAGCGCACCAGCCATGGTGCCACACTCACCGAGAGTGGCGAGGAACTCATTCCCTATGCCGACAAAGTGCTGCACTCGGCACAGACCTGCACACAGCTCATTGAAGACTTGCGCAATCTTGCCACAGGCACGCTAAGCATTGGCGTAACCTATTCTTTTAGCCCCATTCTCACCGAAACTTTGTTGCTTTTTGCTCGGCAATATCCCAAGGTGAAACTCAATGTTGTTTATCTGCCCATGGAAGAACTCATGGACCGATTGCAACGGCGCGAGGTTGACCTCGTGCTTGCTTTCAAACCTCATGGCCATAGGTTCTACAACATCGACTCTCACACGCTTTTCAATACCTACTTGTCGGTGATAGTGGGCGAGGGGCACTCGCTTGCAGGGCGTGAAACAATCACTTTGCAAGAGTTGCAACGCTACACCTTGGCATTGCCTGCTCATGGCATGCAGGCGCGCAACTCGTTTGAGTGGCTTGTCAAAGACAGCTTGCTCGACTTTAAAGCCAATGTTGAGCTCAACAGCATCAGCCTGCTATTCAAACTCGTGCGCGAGGGCAATATTGCCACTGTGCTCAACGAGGCCATAATTTTTGGCGAAATGGGGCTAAAAGCCGTGTCGATAGATGTGCCATGTGGTGAAAAGTCGATGGAGGGGTGTGTGCATGTGCTCAAAGATAGCTACATGAAAAACTCGGCTCGTACCTTTATTAAGATGTTGTGTGAAACCGAATCGACCAAATTGCGTGCCATGGAGTGGATTTCTTAATTTTTTTCTTGGGCTGTGATTGATGCTGGCGATAGCCCTATAGGAAAAACCCAACGCCGGCTCTCGACCTGACGCAGGAGAAGGGGGTAATTTTGCACCAGTAAAACAAAACAAAATACACTGGACAATATGGAAAATTACTTGTTGCAACCCTCTCCACACAATTTAGAGTTGCAATCGCAACTCAACCACAAAGTAGAACTCTTGTTGCTCACGGGAGCCATGCTCATGGAAAGTGCCGCCGACACAAGTCGCGTGTTGCGCACCTTGGAGCGTGTGGCCACTTCTTTTGGCTTTGATGACGATGAAATAGAAACGCATGTTAATTTCAACATGCTCATGATTAGTGTGAGCAAGGGCGACATTTCTTGCACCAAGTTTAAACGCGTGCTCAAGCATGGGGTGAACATGTCGATGCTTGAGAGCATCAGCCGCCTGTCGTGTCGTGCTGCAAGCGGGAAGCTCTCGCTCGATGACTATGAGCGTGAGTTGCAAGAAATCAAAAATACGCCTCGTCACTACACTCCTTGGGTGGTGGCCTTGGGTGGTGGCCTCGCTTGTGGAGGCTTTTGTATTCAATTTGGTGCCGACTGGGCGGCTTTTTGCTATGCCTCGATAGCGGCAATTTTGGGATTGCGCCTGCGCATGTGGATTAATGCTCAACCGGGCTCCAATGGCTATATAGCTACAGGTGTGTCGGCCTTTGTGGCAACATTGATCGCATGGTTTTCGGCCTATTTAACTCATTTTTCACCTCTCTCGCCTATGATGCCGGCCTTGTTGAAGTCGGCAACCATGTGGCACCCCATGCTGGCTTGTGCCTTGTTTATCATTCCGGGAGTTCCGCTCATCAATTTTGTGAGCGACTTGCTGTCGGGGCACACCCAAGTGGGCATTGCCCGTGCCACGAACACGTTGCTCATTGTTGTGAGCATGGCTTTTGGCATTGCCTGTGCCATAGGGGTGTGTGGTGTCGATGATTTTGTGCACGATTTGAGTCTCACTCCCCATCACAGCTATGTCACCTTTGCCGTTGCAGCTTGTGTGTCGGCCATCGGCTTTTCCATGATATTCAATGCTCCTCCTCGCTTGTTGTGGGCTGTGGGATTGGGTGGCATTGTTGCCGTGTGCTGTCGCAATATCGTGAACTTGGGTCCTGCCAACGACAACATAGGATTGGGCATGGGGCTTGTAGTGGGCTCTATGGCAGGTTCGGTGCTCATCAGCCTGCTCTCCACACGTTTCACCCGTTTTTTCGACACACCCCACCAGTGTCTTTCTATTCCCAGTGTGATTCCCATGATTCCCGGTGTGCTCATGTATCGCTCGCTCTTTGCTTTCATTAGCATGCAAGGGGCGGCAAGTGAAGTTGCCTTTGGCGTGCAAAATGCCATCAATGCCTCTCTCGTGATTTTGTGCATTGCTGCCGGTGTGGCAATTCCCAATATCTTTATGCGCAGCCTGCTTGCCAAGCCTGTTGTTGAAGTGGCAGAAGATAAATTGCCCAATGCGCAGCAGTCAAGCAACTGTGGCGGTGCTGAAGCCGAAACTATCAACCTGTTGCTAAGCGTGCTGCGACTCATCTTCTTGCCACGCGTGTTGGGGGCTAAAGCTCGCAAGCTCGAAAAAGCCTCTTGACCTCGTTGCACGGCTGGGCACACGCGCGCGCAATTGCTATTTTGTTTTGTTTTGGGCAATGGTTTCGTTGAGATGTTGAGCCATTTAACCCTCTTGGGGGGAAGCCCTAATAAGGAAACTTCTGGATTTTGCGAGAATTGTTCTCGGCAAAAATCCAGAAGTTCTTTTTGATTGCGTTGAAAGATGGCAATCGGTTGTGATTGCCTCTTGCAATTATTCTTCGGCCTCTTTCATGGTGGTGAACACGTTTTGCACGTCTTCGTCTTCTTCTACGGCCTCGATGAGTTTTTCAACCTGTTCGCGGGCTTCGCCGCCAAGTTCTTTGTAGTCGACGGGTTCATACACAAACTCGCTACTTTGAATTTCAAATGCGTTGTCTTCGAGATACTTTTGAATGTCGGCATTGGATTCAAATGCACCCGAAATGATGATTTCTTCTTCGTCTTGGTCAAAGTCTTCGGCACCGCAGTCAATGAGTTCGAGTTCAAGATCTTCGAGGGTGATGCCATCTTTGGGAGTGACGTGGAAGTAGCACTTGTGGTTAAACATAAACGACACCGAGCCACTGTTGCCCAGCGTGCCACCATTTTTGTTGAAGTAGTTGCGCAGGTTGGCAACCGTGCGAGTGGTGTTGTCGGTAGCCGTTTCCACGAGCACTGCCACACCATTGGGGGCAAATCCCTCATATATCACTTCTTTGTAGTCGCTGGCATCTTTGTCGGTAGCCTTTTTAATGGCACGTTCAATGGTGTCTTTGGGCATGTTGGCAGCCTTGGCATTGGCTATGAGTGCACGCAGGCGAGAGTTGCCCACGGGATCGGGGCCGCCAGCTTTCACAGCGATAGTGATTTCTTTACCAATGCGGGTGAATGTGCGTGACATGTTGCCCCATCGTTTCATTTTTCTTGCTTTGCGATATTCAAAAGCTCTTCCCATTGTAAAAGTAGTAATTGATATTTTAATGTATTGTTTTTTGTTTTCTTTAAAGTTGTGACACAGCATCATGCTTTAGTCGTGGTGTTCGGCCACAATGCCCAAAAACACGAGGTCTTGATTGCCACTGTTGATGAGGCTGTGGGCGTGGCCCATGGGGCAGTAGTGCATTTCTCCTGCTTTGAGATGCTCTTCCCCATCGTCGATGAGCACAGTTGCCACACCACTCAAGATGTAGTAGATTTCGCTGTTTTGCTCGTGCCGGTGCATGCCCAGTGAGGCACCCGGGTGCAACAGGCCGCGCATGATGCGGTTGTTGGCATCTTCAAAGGTGCGCACACGATAATCACCGTTTCCTCCCTTGAATTGGGTGTGGATTTTTTCTTCAAAGCTATCAAAATCGATAATCATGATTTTTGTTATCTTTTATAGTGTTTGTGGATTGGGCGTGCCCCTTTTTTTTATCGCAGTTGTGCTCCCACTTGCTTCTCGAGGTTGGTGATAATTTTCTTCATCACGGCCTCAATTTGCTTGTCTTGCAGGGTTTTTTGCTCGTCTTGCAAGGTGAGGGCTATGGCATAGCTCTTTTTGCCGGCTTCGAGGTTTTTGCCCTCATATACGTCAAAGAGGGTTACTCCTTTGAGCAACTTGCGCTCGCTCTGTTCCACCACTTGCTTGATTTGGGCATAGGTCACGTTGTGGTCGACCAGCAGAGCCAAGTCGCGGCGCAGGGGCAGGGTCTTGGGCAGGTCGGTGTATTTTACATCACATTTGGCCGATGCTTTGCACAGCAGTTCCCAGTTGAACTCGGCAAAGTAGACCTCTTGGTCGATGTCCATTTTCTTGCACAAAGCCTCGTTCACCACGCCCAGCATGCCCAGCGTTTTGCCACCACGATTTTTATAGGCAATGGCAGGTGCGAGCAGGTCGGTTTCTTCTTGCTCGAGCACCAAGTCTTTTTCGGCAATGCCCATGCGGGCCATCACGCCTTCTACCGATGCTTTGAGGTCGTAGACGCTCAATGAGCGTGCCTTCTCGGCCCAGCTGTCGCCGTGGTTGTTGCCCGTGAGCCACATGGCCATGGCGGCGTGCTCGGTGTAGGGGGCAAGTGCCACTTCGGCATTGCTGGTTTCGCTATCATAGCGATACAAGTCGCCAAACTCATACATGCGCAGGTTGGCATTCTTGCGGTTGATGTTGCGTGCCAAGCTCTCAAGGCCACCAAAGAGCATGGTTTGGCGCATCACGTTGAGGTCGCTGCTCAAGGCGTTCATCACGCGCACACAATGCTTTTCGGGATAGCTCTCGAGTGTGCTATAGTAGCTTGCGGCAGTGAGCGAGTTGTTCATGATTTCGTGATAGCCTTGTGCCGTGAGTTGGTCGCTGATGAGTTCTTGCATCTCGTTCAAGAAGTCGGCTCCGCTCTTGTTGACCAAGCAGGCGTGCATCTCGTTGCTAAACTCGATGTTGTTGTAGCCATACACGCGCAAAATGTCTTCAACCACGTCGCAAGGGCGTTGCACGTCGATGCGATAGGTGGGCACCTCAAGATTGATTTTTTTGTCATCTTCGGCCACGATTTTCATTTCGAGGCTTTCAACAATGCTCTTGATGGTGTCGTGCCCCAAGTCTTTGCCAATGAGGCGAGTCACATAGTCGTAGTGCAACTCTACCTTGCAGGCAGGAAACTCGCGGGCTTGCTTGTCGATGATGTCGCCACATATTTCGCCACCGGCTATCTCCTTGATGAGCATGGCGGCGAGCTTGAGGTTATAGATGGTGTCGTTGGGGTCAACGCCACGTTCAAAGCGAAACGAAGCATCGGTGTTGAGGGCAAAGCGACGTGCGCTTTTGCGTATCCATGTGGGGTGGAAATAGGCACTTTCGAGGAAAATGTCGGTTGTGGTTTCGGTAACACCCGAGTCGAGACCGCCAAACACACCACCAATGCACATGGGCTCCTCGGCGTTGCATATCATGAGGTCGCGCTCGGTGAGGGTGCGTTCCACCTCGTCGAGTGTCACAAATTTTGTGCCGGCTTTCACGGTTTTCACCACAATCTTGTCGCCTTTCACCTTGGCAAGGTCAAAGCAGTGCATGGGTTGCCCGGTGCCCAGCAAAATGTAGTTGGTGATGTCGACAATGTTGTTGATGGGGCGTTGGCCCACGGTGGTGAGATAGTCGCGCAACCACTTGGGGCTTTCTTGCACCTTCACGCCACGCAGGGTGAGCCCAGCATAGCGAGGGCAGGCTTCGGTGTTTTCAACCTCAACAGGAATGAAGCCGTCGGCTCGGTCGGCCTTGAAGGCTTCCACGCTGCGGCGATGCAGATTGCTCGGCTTGCCATGACGCTTGAGCCATGCGCTCAAGTCGCGTGCCACGCCATAGTGTGAAGCTCCGTCGATGCGGTTGGCTGTGAGGTCAATTTCAATGAGCCAGTCGCTTTCGATGCCATAGTAGCTTGCGGCAGGAGTGCCCACTGCGGTGTCTTGGGGCAACACGATGATGCCATCGTGATCGGTACCCACGCCAATCTCGTCTTGAGCACACAACATGCCGTGTGAGTCTACACCACGCAGTTTTGATTTCTTGATAGTAAAAGACTCGTCGCCGTCATAGAGCTTGCTGCCCAGTGTGGCCACTATCACTTTTTGGCCGGCAGCAACATTGGGCGCGCCACACACAATTTGCGAGGGAGCTTCACCATTGCCCAAGTCAACGGTAGTCACGTGCAGGTGGTCGCTGTTGGGGTGAGCCTCGCATGTGAGCACTTGGCCCACTACAAGGCCTTTGAGCCCGCCTTTTATTGTCTCTACTTCTTCGAGAGCACCCACTTCAAGCCCCAGCGAGGTGAGGGCTTCGCTCACCTCTTGTGGTGTGAGGTCGAAGTCGATGTATTCTTTTAACCATTTATATGAAATGTTCATAACGCGTTGTGTATATGTAATTTTTTTTGCCTTGTTGGCTCATTGTGAGAGCCTAAAACCATGCAAATTTACAAAGAAAATCTCACCCAACCAAGAAAGATTTAACAACCGCTGCAGCTTGCTTGCATGAGAAGTTTTTGGGGGCTTGTTTTGCAAGATGATTTTGAGTCGTAGGTATTCAATCGCTCAAATAGCCAGTGTTTATCGGCATTTGAACGTTGTCCCATCCTGCAAAATGAGCTATAGGTCTTTTTCTTTGACTTTAGTGGGGAGCGATAGGGTGGCTACTTGATGGGCAAGTATTGCCACAAGAGCCGTGGCACACGTCGCCACAGTGCAGTGAGCAAGCGGTAGCGCCAGTCGATAACTGCCACTCGCTTTTTGCTGTAGATGGCACCGAGCATGCTTTGTGCCACTCGCTTGGGCGACATGAGCATGGGGTAGTGGTTGCCGTCGTCGAGCAATGCGGTGTCGACAAACCCCGGGCGCAGGTCGGTGAAGGTGATGGGCAGGTGGCGCATGGTGGCTTGTTGCCTGAGAGCCTCGATGTAGTTGTTTTGAAAAGCCTTGGTTGCGCTGTAGCTGGGAGCCACGCCCAGCCCTTTGGTGCCGGCTATCGACGAGATCACGGCAATGTGCCCGCCCTCGTGCCGGCTCATGTAGGCATAGGCGCAATCAATCATGTGGGTAAATCCCAGTGCGTTGGTCAGCACTGTGTTGTGCTCGATTGTGGGGTCGAGTTGCATGTTTTGCTTGCCCACTCCCGAAGCGTGAAAATAAAGGTCGATGCCTCCCATTTTCTCAATGAGCGAGGCAAGCAGGCTTGGTGCATCGGGGCTGTTCACGTCGATGACTCGCACTTCAACTTGGTTGGGAAATTGGGCTTGGAGGCTGTGTAGGGCATCGCCCCTGCGGGCTGCAACGCCCACTTGCCACCCATCGGCAAGCAACAGCAATGCCACCTCGCGCCCCATGCCCGACGAAGCGCCCACTACGATGGCTCGTCGCTCCCTCATCATGGCATCACCGAGTCGAGTGCAATGCCTGTTGCCACGCATGGGCTCTCGCCACGCCACGGCAACACGCCTTTATATTTTTCATAGCTCACCGTCACACGCTTGCCCGTGCCTGCATACATGATGGCAAGACGCGCCAGCGAGTCGCTCTTGATGGTGAACTTGAAGTCGGACTGATAGATGCGCACCGTGTCGGTGATGTGCTTTTCGCTTATCATCTCGGCTTCAAAGGTTTTGAATGCCATGCCTTTGTTGGCCACCGATGTGATGACTCCTCGCTCGTTGCTCTCGAGATAGGGGTGATAGTAGCGCATCCACACAGCTCCCACTATCGCAAGCAGCAACACGCCTGCAAGGCACATGAAAAACAAACGGCGACGATTGTGGGCTCGCTCGATTGTAGTTTCACGCAACTCGCGCTCTTCGCGCTCTTCGGCTGTCTCGACATGGGGCTTTTCTTCGGGCACGCTTTCGGGCTCAAAGTAGTCGTTGTCGCTTTCGTTCATCCAATCCATAATTTCCTGAATATTTTTGTCGTGATATTTTTTTATAGTTTGATGCCCTCGCGTGCGCCACTTGCCATGCGATGGCGGTCGATGGCAATGTAGATAAACGTGTATATGCCCAGTGCCACAATAAACACTTGCTGCATGCCCCACACCAGCCATGCAAATGCCGAGGCTTGAGCATTGTAGGGGTTGCTCAGTGGCAAGGTGCCCACACCATAAATGGCGAGTCCAAAAATAATGGCATATTGCCATGCCCCCACTCCTCCATTGGTGGGCACTGCCATGCCAATGCTACTAAACACAAAGAGCACCAGCACCGCTGTGGCATCGAGATGGGCAGTGAAGTTGAAGGCAAAGGTGGCAATGTAGAGTTGCAGGTAGTAGCACCCCCAAATGAGCACGGTGTAGAGCAGAAACCACCACTTGCCCTCCATTTTGGTGATGGCATAGAGGCCGTCCCAAAAGTTGTGTAGCCCTTGGTGCAATTTTTTCACAACCACGTTGGTGGCATTGTAGGCTCTAAACAGCCACACCAAGCCGGCTGTGCCCACGAGGGCAAGTGCCACAATGGCCCAAAACCACCATGTTGAATACATGCTTTGGGTGACTGCTCCACTGGCATCGCGCTGGCCAATGAATTGCATGAATGAGCTTTGTGCCAAGAAAAAGGTGAGCAAGGTGAGGCACAACACCGCTATCAAGTCGGAGAGACGGTCGCCCACCATCGAGCCAGTGACCTTGGTGAAAGAGGCGCGCTCGCGTTGGGCAATGTAGCCCGACCGCCACACCTCGCCCAAGCGTGGCACAAGCAGGTTGATGAAATAGGTGCCAAATATTGAGCAAGTTGTCACACCAAGAGGCGGAGTCACCCCCAATGCTTTGAGTTGCAACCGCCAGCGACAAGCCCTAAACACATGGCTCATCACGCTCACCCCAGCCACTGGCACAAACCACCAGTAGTTCACATCTTGCAACAGGCTTTGCTCAATGGCTGCAATGTCTACATTCTTGTAGAAGAAATACACCAGCAGCACGCTCAAGCCCACCGGCACACCCATTTTCAATAACCAAGAAAATACTTTTTCCACCAATCAGTAGGTTATAAAAGTCAAAAAATCATTAACTTTGCCCGACTATAACGGCTCGCAGGAGTCTCATTATAATCATTGAGCAAAGATAGGCGATTTTATTCATTTTTTGGCAATGATTGATTAAATTTTAAAGTCGATTACCGATTAATATACACATTTTCAGCTATTATTTTCATGGTGCAACAAGTTAAAGCTAAAAAATTTTTGGGGCAACATTTCCTTACCGACCTCTCCATCGCACAACGCATTGCCGACACCGTGAGCGAATATCAGGGCACGCCTGTGCTCGAGATTGGCCCCGGCATGGGAGTGCTCACCCAATTTTTGTTGCAACACGACCTCAAGGTGGTGGAGCTTGATAGCGAGAGTGTGGCCTACCTCAATGTTAGCTATCCGCAACTTGCAGGGCGCATTATCGAAGACGATTTTTTGAAACTCGACCTCAAGCACACTCTTGGCGAGGGAAAAATGGTGATCATAGGCAACTATCCCTACAATATATCGTCGCAAATATTTTTTAAAGTGCTCGATTACAAAGACCAAGTGACCTGTTGCAGTGGCATGTTGCAACGCGAGGTGGCACAGCGCATTGCAGCCCCGCCGGGTAGCAAGACCTATGGCATTTTGTCGGTGCTGTTGCAGGCGTGGTATGACGTGGAATACTTGTTCACGGTCGACGAGCATGTGTTTAATCCGCCCCCCAAGGTGAAATCGGGCGTGATTAAGCTGGTGCGCAACAAGGTGACCGACTTGGGTTGCGACGAGAAGTTGTTTAAAACCATTGTGAAAACGAGTTTTGGAATGCGTCGCAAAACCTTGCGCAACTCCTTGCGCAGCCTCTTTGCCAAAGAGAGCAAGGCTCTTGACGATGCCATTTTCTTGAAACGCCCTGAGCAGTTGGGCGTGAGCGACTTTGTGAGGCTCACCCTCATGTTGCAAGCCGAGCGAGCAGGTGATGAGGGCTTGCAAAGCGAGGGAAATTGCTTATATTTGTAGAAATAATAATCATATAACGATACACAACAACGACTATGAATAAAGTACTCATCATTGGCTGTGGTGGCGTGGGAACCGTGTGTGCCTTCAAGTGTGCCCATCACCCCGACGTGTTCAACGAAATTGTGATTGCCTCGCGCCACAAAGAAAAATGTGATGCTGTGGCGCAGGCCATTGGCAAGCCCAACATCACTACCGACCAAGTCGATGCCGACGACGTGCAACAGCTTGTGGCGTTGCTTAAGAAGCACCAGCCCACACTGGTTATCAACCTTGCATTGCCCTACCAAGACCTCACCATCATGGACGCCTGCCTTGAATGTGGCGTGCACTATCTCGACACTGCCAACTATGAGCCACGCGACGAGGCTCACTTTGAATATAGCTGGCAATGGGCCTATCGTGAGCGATTTGAAAAGGCAGGGCTCACCGCCATTTTGGGGTGTGGTTTCGACCCGGGAGTGAGTGGCATCTACACGGCCCATGCTGCCAAGCATAATTTCAAGGAAATTCACTATCTCGACATTGTAGACTGCAACGCAGGCAATCATGGCGAGGCTTTTGCCACCAATTTCAACCCCGAAATCAACATTCGCGAAATCACCCAAAAGGGACGTTACTATCAAGATGGCAAGTGGGTTGAAACGGGTGCTCTTGAGGTGCACAAGTCGCTCACCTATCCCGAGATTGGCGAGCGTGAAAGCTATCTCATGTATCACGAGGAGTTGGAGTCGCTCACCCAAAATTTCCCCACCATTAAGCGTGCTCGCTTTTGGATGACTTTTGGGCAGGAATATCTCACCCACTTGCGCGTGATTCAAAACATTGGCATGGCTCGCATCGACCCGGTGATGTATAACGGGCAAGAAATCATTCCACTCCAGTTCCTCAAAGCCGTGTTGCCCAACCCTCAAGATTTGGGCAAGAACTACACGGGGCAAACCTCAATTGGGTGTCGCATTAGCGGTATTGGCAAAGATGGCAAGCCGCTCACCTATTACATCTACAACAACTGCGACCACCATGTGGCCTTTGAAGAAACAGGAATGCAGGCCGTGAGCTACACCACGGGTGTGCCTGCCATGACGGGGGCCATGATGCTACTCAAAGGGTTGTGGAAAAAGCCCGGTGTGCACAATGTTGAGGAGTTTGACCCCGATCCTTTCTTGGAACAAGTGGCCAAGTCGGGGCTCCCTTGGCACGAGCAATTCAACATCGACTTGCAACTCTAAAAGAGCAGGCACAGCCTAATCAAACAAGCCAAAAGGTCTCCCACGAGCAACATGACAGCTCAATGTGGAGACCTTTGATATTGGAATGACTTTTATAGTCGTTATTCTTTTTCGCCATAGAGCAAGTCGCCAGCATCGCCCAGCCCGGGAATGATGTAGCTTTGCTCGTTGAGATGGTGGTCGATGTCGCAGGTCCACAAGGTGGTTTTACCCTCGGGCATGCGTTGGCGCACATAGTCGATGGCTTGGTCGGTGGCGATCACGCTGGCAAGATGAATGTGCTTGGGGTGCCCCTTGGTCATGAGGGCTTGGAAAGCCAATTCCATCGATGAGCCGGTGGCAAGCATGGGGTCGACGATGAGTAGCACTTTCTCGTCGATGCGAGGGCAGGCAATATACTCAATGTGCACTTTAAAATCGTTGGAACCTTTGATGGGCTTGCGATAGGCACTCACAAAGCCATTTTCGGCTTGGTCAAAGAAGTTCAAGAACCCCTCATGAAAGGGCAGGCCGGCACGCAAGATGGTAGAGAGCACAATTTGGTCGCTTATCACGTGGGTTTTGGCATCGCCCAGCGGTGTGGTGGTGATGCGTTTTTCATAGTTCAATCGCTTTGAAATTTCATAGGCCATGATTTGCCCCAAGCGTTGAATGTTGGCACGAAAACGCAAGCGCTCTTTTTGTTGTTCTTTGTCGCGCAGTTCGCTCATGAACTGGCTCACCAGTGAATTGTTGTCGCAAAGGTTAATGATTTCCATATTGTTGAGATTAACGATTATTGTTGTTATTATAGGTGTTTAGTATTGTTCTCGATTTGGCTCGGTCGCGCGTGAGTTGGGCTTGAAGCTCCTCGATGCTTCCCAATTTAAACTCAAGTCGCAAAAAATGAATAAATTCAACGGCAATGGGTGTGTCATAAATGTCGGCATCAAAATCAAAGATATTAACCTCGACCGACACTTGTGGTCCATTGTTGAGCGTGGGGCGTATGCCCACGTTTGCCATGCCTTGCATGCGTCGTCCCTCTACCTCAACCATCACGGCATAGGCTCCGTGATGAGGCAGGATAATGGTGGGGTCGATGTGGCCCACATTGGCAGTGGGAAACCCTATCTTGTGGCCGTTGCGAAATCCATGCACCACAATGCCTTGCAACTTGTGGGGGTGGCCCATGCAGTGCATGGCAGTGTCGACCTTGCCCGAGTTGATGAGCCGCCTGATGATTGATGAACTCACAGGGGCGTGAATGCCCAAATATTCGGGAGCTTTGATGATTTCAACCCCCAGTTCCTTGCCATGGGCTACATAGTGGGCAAAGGTTTCACTCTTGTCGTGCCCAAAGTGGTGGTCATAGCCCACCACCAGCAATTTCACGCCATAGTGGTCGCGCAGCAACTTGATGAATTGGCGTGAATTGTTGATCGAGAGTTCTCGCGTGAAGTTGAGCAAAATGGTGTAGTCGACTCCTTGACCGGCAATTTGCTCCACTTTTTGCTCGATGGTCATGAGCATCTTGAGATTGCAATTGGGGTTGAGGACCACTTGCGGGTGTTGCCTGAAGGTGATGACTGCCGATTGCAGTCCTCTGCTCTTGGCTTGCTCTTTGAGCGAAGCAATGAGCGAGGCATGGCCAAGATGCATACCATCGAACATGCCTATGGTTGCCGCGATTGTGCCCGATGCGAGTTGCTCGTTTTCTTCAATGATTTTCATAGCCCCATGTTGTTGATGATGTCGATAAACTCGGTGCCGGGAGCTACGACTTGAGCGTTGAAGCCACAGGCCGTGGCAACCTCCACATTCTTGAGACTGTCGTCGAGAAAGAGCGTGCGCCCCGGGTCGATGCCCAAGTGCTTCACCGTGTAGTCAAAGATGCCCTTGTGGGGCTTGTTGTAGCCGGCCTCATAGGACAGGGCCCAGCCCTTGAAATAGTGCTCGATGCTGTGCCCGTTCTTCTTGAACTCTTGGGCTATTTTGCCCCCAAACATGATGGGGTTGGTGTTGGAGAGAATATATAGGTTGTATCGCTCTCGCAATTGCTCAAGAGCTTGGAGACGAGCGATGGGAATGCCCACAAGCAGGGAGTTGAAAGCCTCGTCGATTTGCTCATCGCTCAAGGGGCGATTGCTGTGGCCACGCAACTCGTTGTGAAACTCGTCGGTGGTCAACTCTCCAGCTTCGAGTTTGAGCAGTGTGCCTGCTTGCACATAAAGGCCAAGCATGTCGTTGATGTCGGCAATGCCCAAGGCCAAAAACGCCTCGATTGCCCGCTTGCGGTCGAGGTCGATGATCACGCCTCCCAAGTCAAAAAGCAGGTTGTCGATGTGCTTGGGTGCAATGCTGTTACTGCTCATCGATGTGCTTTTTCATGATGCGCATGGTGTCGTTGCACAGCTTGATAAACACCTCGCGGTTTTTGAGCAATGATGTGGTTTTGATTTGCTTGTTGCCACTCTTGAATATAAATCCGGTGTCGCTCGACTTGATGGCGCGCATCACCACTTTGGCGCCGCTCTCGCTGCGATTGTGGCTATCCATGTGCAAGTCAAAGCGGTCAAAAAAGCGGTTCACTCTCACAAGGCTCAAGTTGATGAGGCCGGGGTCCACACTGTTCACCCTGATGCGTTGCGAGCGCAACACGGTTGAAAGGTAGATAGAAAAGAGCGAAAGCGCCAATTTGCTTTGTGCAAAGGCGGCGATGGGCATGAAGTTGTTGACGGCAGGAAACTCATAGGGCAACGACACGAGGTGGCGACCCAGTGAGGTTGAGTAAATCACGCCGGCATCTTCTTGCATGAGCGGTTTCACCAACAGGGTGAGCAACACGGTGCTCAAAAAATTGACTTGCACCAATTTCTCGTAGCCATCGGGCGATTTCTCGCTGTGGCGTGAAATGTAGCTGGCGTTGTTGACCAGTGCTGCCACAGGGCGGTTGAGGGCTTTGAGATCGCGCACAAAGTTTTTCACGCCTTCAAACGACCCCAAGTCGAGATGCAAGGGGGTGATGTCTTTGTTGAGCGTTTTGATGGTGAGCTCTTGGGCAAGTGTGCGTGCGCGTTCGATATTGTAGCATGCCATCACCACGGCTTTGCCTTGCTCGGCAAGTTGCTGGGTAATCATGCTGCCCATGGCATCGGTTGCACCTGTGATAATGTATAGAGGCTTTTGTGCCTGCGTGTTATTCTCGTTCATATCGCATTGTTTTTTTTCTTTACAAGTTGTGTTATTGAGTGAAGAGAGAGTGTGTGCGTGTGTGTGTTTATTGAATGCTATAAATGAAATGAAGCAAAGTTTGCCCCACAGCCTTGAGTGTGCCACGATCGATTTGATCGAGCGTGTCGCTTGTGGTGTGCCAGTGCTTGAAAAATCCGCTTGGAGTGTCGTGGCGCATGTCGATCACATCGATGCAGGCAATGCCGGCCTTGATGAGACTCACGTGGTCGTCGGTCACATAGCCCCCCGTGCGAGTGGTGAAGTAGTTGCCATAGCCTGCCTCTTGTGCCGTTTGCCACAAGCTGTTCACCAGTGCTTGCGCTACTTGCAGTGAAAATCCCTCTTGGGCAAATTGTGCTCCCTTGGCTCCCACCATGTCGAGCAAAATGCCATACATGGGTTGGTAGCCCTCGATGTGTGGATTTTTTGCCCAATATTGGGTGCCCAAAGCCCAACTGCTCTCGTCGCTATCACTGCCCCAATCTTCGGCATCAGTGAGCAAAATGTCGACTCCTATGCCAGGCTTGTTTTGGCTCAACTGTCGGGCCACCTCGAGCAACACGGCAACACCGCTTGCGGCATCGTTGGCCCCCATCACAGCCTTGTCATGTTTGGCAGGGTCGGGGTCGTTGTCGGCCCACGGCCGGCAATCCCAGTGTGCCAATAGCAATAGCCGTTGCGAGGCATCGGGGTTGATGACTCCAATATAGTTGGTGGCATGCAGGGTCTTGTGATCGAAGGTGGTGAGGTTGGCTTTTTGGGTGTAAACCGTGTCGCACCACTGCATGAGTTTTTCTTGTAGATAGGCTCCACATTGCTCGTGAGCCGGCGTTCCGGGCACTCGTGGTCCAAAACTGCATTGACGTTCCACTTCGGCAAATGCACTATCGGCGTTAAATTGCATGGCGGGTTGTTGTGTTGTGCTCGGCTGGCTGCTCTCGCCACTTGTGGTGGCTTTGCCATTGCAACCCAGTAGTAGGGCCACCGAGGCTATGATGCTTATGGTGTTGAGCATTTTCATTTTAATGTATTCTTTTCAACCTGCAAAATTACAAAAAAAAACTCACACTATGCCCATGCCCCCCATGGCAACCGCATCAAAAAATCAAGATTTTGATGCGGTTGTCCTGCACGCCCCCTCTCCATTCTCATTTTAAACCCCAATCGGTCATTAGGTCGCAATAAGAAAATATCTTAGGCTTTTCCTTGCCTTTGTCAAATTATTTTGGTTCTTTTTGACTGCTTTTTCGGTTGTTTAGCCCGCTAAACGCCCTCAAAATCAATCAAAAATTACTCAAAATAATTTGACAAAAACAAAGAAACCTAATGACCGATTTGGGGTTAAAGAAAATCATGAAGCTGTTGGGGCTTGCAATTTGTCTGCAATCGAGGGGTGAAGGGTTGTAAAAGATTTGGGTTAAAGTGGGTGAATTATTGGCTTTTAGTTTATGAATTTCGGCTCTATTGAAAATGTGAAAATAAGAGAGCGAGCTTCAAAGCCCATGGCTTTGGAGCTCGCTCCACTTGTTGGTATGAATTTTTGAAATTGCTATGAGAGAATGTAGCTTTATTCTTCAGTTTGCTCTTGGGCATTGTCGAGTGTTTCACCTCGCATCGCTGCCATGATTTTGGCTTCAAGCTCCTCGGCAAGTTCGGGGTTGTCTTCGATGATTTGCTTGGCTGCTTCGCGTCCTTGTCCCAGCTTGGTGTCTTGGTAGGAATACCATGCGCCACTCTTCTTGACAATTTCAAATTGCACACCAAGGTCTACAATCTCACCAATCTTGCTAATGCCCTTGCCAAAGAATATTTCAAACTCGGTTTTGCGGAATGGAGGCGCCACCTTGTTTTTCACCACTTTCACGCGAGTGAGGTTGCCCACAACTTGGTCGCCATCTTTGATTTGTCCGAGTCGGCGAATGTCGAGACGCACACTTGAATAGAACTTCAAGGCGTTGCCACCCGTTGTGGTTTCGGGACTGCCAAAGGTTACGCCCAGCTTGTCGCGCAACTGGTTGATGAAGATGCAGGTAGTGCCTGTTTTGCTTATGGTTCCTGTGAGTTTGCGCAGGGCTTGGCTCATGAGGCGTGCCTGCAAGCCCATTTTGCTTTCGCCCATTTCGCCTTCGATTTCGGCTTTAGGGGTGAGTGCGGCAACCGAGTCGATCACAATAATGTCGATAGCCGATGAGCGAATGAGTTGGTCGGCAATTTCAAGTGCTTGCTCGCCGTTGTCGGGTTGCGAGATGAGCAGGCTGTTCACGTCAACACCCAGCGACTCGGCATAGAAGCGATCGAAGGCGTGCTCGGCATCAATGATGGCTGCGATGCCTCCTTGTTTTTGAGCCTCGGCAATAGCGTGAATGGCGAGTGTGGTTTTACCCGATGATTCGGGTCCATAAATCTCGATGATGCGGCCACGGGGATAGCCTCCCACACCCAAGGCGTAGTTTAGGCCCACCGAGCCCGTGGGAATCACCTCCACATTCTCAATGTTGTCATCACCCAACTTCATGATAGAGCCACGGCCATAGGTCTTGTCTATCTTCTCCATTGCCACTTGCAGGGCTTTGAGTTTTTCGGGCGAAACTGCTTTGCTGTTGCCTTGTTGTGTAGCTTCTTGCGACGTTTTTTTGTCCATGTGATATGCTTGTTTTTAATTCTTAAATTAAAATTTTGTAGTATCGCGTTTACGATACTACAAAGGTATTTTTGCCATGTGCAACATTTGTGCACAGTTGGCTAAAAATGAGTGAATGGCGTGCTGAGGGGCTGTTATTTCACTTCTTTCACCAAGAAAATCTCGGTGGGGAAGTGGTCGCTATAGCCATTGAGCCACACGCCCGCAGCATGGGTGCGCAGGGGGTAGCCCTTGTATTGCCCGGTGCTGTTGCGCAAGAAATCGCGGTTGAGCACCTCGGCGCGCAAGAAGGTGAGTTGTGGCTTCTCGGGCGAGTGGGTGTAGCGTGTGAAATATTGCGTCATCAAAATTTGGTCAAATAGGTTCCATGTGCCTCGGTAGCCCAGTGTGCCAATGCCCTTTTTGAGCTTGTCCCACCATGGGTTGTAGACATCGCCGGGTTGCTTCACGTCGTCGATTTTGTGGAGTGCGCCCAATGCTTGGGTGAGGCTCTTGTTCATGGGGTCGTCGTTGAGGTCGCCCATGAAGATGATGCCTTGGTTGGGGTCGTCGAGTAGTAGCGAGTCGATTGTGTGGCGACACAAGCTGGCGGCAGCTTCGCGCAAGGGGCTTGAGCGCTCCTCGCCACCCAATCGCGATGGCCAGTGATTCACAATGATGCTCACTTTCTCACCTGCCAATTCACCGGTCACACACAACTGGTCGCGAGTGCGAAAGTCGGGATCCTTGTCCCACTTCAAGCGTTGGTTGGTGACATTGAGCACCTTGAAATAGCGTGGGTTGTAGAGCAAACCCACGTCGATGCCACGACGGTCGGGGCTATCGTGATGCACAATTTGCAGACGGCGATCCTTGATTTCGGGCTGACGCACGAGGTCTTTGAGCACATTGATGTTTTCAACCTCCGCCACTCCAATCACGGCAGGACCCATGGGGGTGTATTCGGTGGCCATCTGCTGCAAGGCATAGGCCAAGTTGTGCAGTTTGGCATTATATTTTTGAGTATCCCACTTTCTTGCACCTTGTGGAGTGAACTCAATGTCGTAGGAGCCATTTTGATTGATGGTGTCGAAGAGGTTCTCAAGGTTGTAGAACATCACACCATACATGTTGTAGCGCTTGCCCTGTTCTCCGCCGGCACGCAAGCCGGGCAGGAGAACAGCAAGAGCTATCACAAAAAACAATAACTTCTTCATCGTTTATTGCACTTGTTTTTTAGGGATTAAATGTTAGTTGTCATTAACGACGCATGGCGCGGGGTGCCACAGCTTGGGCATTGTCGCCAAATTTCACATCGTCAACACACCAAGTGGCATAGCTGGCATCGGTTTGAGCTTCATAGCGGAAGGCCACAAAGTAGACGCCGTCAAAGCCACTCAGGTCGATTGCACCGCTCTCGGCCCACGTGCTATAGCCTTTTTCGGGAGCTGTGGCAAGAGTGGGGGCGAGTTTGTGCAATTTTGCCTTGGTGGGGTCGGGAGAATCCATCACATAAACCTCCAATTTGGTGGTTGTGCTACCATATCCGTTCACTTGGGTGCGGAATGTGAGCGTTTTGTTTTTGGCCTTCTTGATGTTGAGGGCCGGAGTGATGAGCCACGAGTCGAAGGGTGGTTTTTTGCCCTTGAAACCAGTCATGGCAGCATAGGTGTTGTCTTGGAACTTGGTGGTGTACCAGCTCTTGTCGCCCTTCACTGCAATCTTGGCCCATGTGGCAGGCAGGCCTTGCTCAAAGGTTTCATTGAGGGCACTCACGCCGCCGGTCACCACACTCAGCTGATATTCACCCTTGGCACCACTATTGCCTGTGATGCCGTGGGTGCCCATGTTGGTAGCCAATGTGCCTTTCACCATGATTTTGGTTTGATACACTTCGGGGAAGTCTTTCAAGTTGGCCTCGGCACGGAATGGTGAGTTTTGGGGCAATGTCACCACCAAGCATTGCTTGATGTCTTTGGTGTTGGCAGTGGGGCCAATCACGAGTGTGTTGGCAAGTGTTGTGGGAGCTTTCCATTCAACATCGTCGTTGCTCTTCACAGCGGTCACTTCGGGAGCCACAGCACCCACCACAAAGCCGGTTACCCAGCCACTCTTGCCTGTGTTTTGGGCTTTGATGGCTTCTTGGGTGGTGTAGGGGTCGCTTGCGAGGCCTTTGGTGCTGGTTGAGAAACCAATGCAGTCGTCGGTGGAGCGCAAGAATAGTTGCCATGTGCCACCTTCAATCGAGGTGCGACTGGTGTTGTAGTAGCTGAGCACACCCACCACGTCGCCTTTGCCCATGGGCAACATGGCAGCGCGGAATGTGGCATAGTTGCTGTTGCGCACTACCAGTGTGCCACCTTGCTCGTCAACGATGTTGCGGTTGGTCGAAGCATCGCTCTTGGCAAAGGTTGCAGTGCCGTCGGCATCTTGGAATTTTACGCCCGATATTTTCACCAAGCGACCTTGCCACTTCTTGAGCGACTCGGCATTGGTCTTGAGGTCGGCAATGTTGCAGGCCACGGTGTCGATCATCGAGGGGTTGGGCAGGCCGTTCAACTCGGCCACTGCTTGCCATTGTGCCAAAGGCATGAATGAGGCTTCCCACACTTTGCTTTTCTCGTAGTATTGTGGATAGCCAAGTTGCTGTTGGCCGTTGTATTTGCCCACATAGAGATTTTTCATGGGAATCACAATCTCTTGTCCCACACGATAGGTGTTGTAGAGGCTGCTACCGTTGATTGAGATAGAGATGCCCCCCGTCTCGTCTTGAATGTAGAGGCTCTTGTAGATGTTGCCTGTGGCATCACTGCTCACCACGCGGCCATGAATCACCTCGTCTTCTTTCACAGTGTCGATATAGTTGTTCACGTCTTGCCAGTGTTTGGCTTTGAACTCGGCAATGGTCATGTTGGCCGTGTGAGTGGCCGTGGGCACTACCATGGGGGGAGTGTCAAATTCGTCGTTGCAACCAGTGGCAAGCATTGTCAAGCCCAGCATGCCAAGGTATAAATTGAAACGTTTCATAGTTCTTTCTTATCTTTTAGTTTTGAATTGTCGTTTTGTTTCTTGAATTCTATCTTTAGAAGCGCACACCCACATTCAAGAACATCTTGAAGCCTTGTGCATAGTAGTATTTGTTGGGATATTTCGACGTTGTGAAATTCTTGTAGTCGAAACGTCCTTGTTGGTAACCACCGGTTTGGATATTGGTGTTGTTGAGCAAGTTGTTGAGGCTCAAGTTGAAGTTGAGCGAAGCCCGACGATTTAAGTAAATCACATGTCCAATGCTCATGTTCACCACAAAGGCCTCGTTGAGCTTTTCTTGGGTGGTAATGTCTTTGATTTTGGCTTTCAAGTCATCTTCGGTAGAGGCCATTGTCCACAACTTGTCCATTTTTTCGTGACGAATGGGCGAGAGGTTGATATAGGCACGATTGAGCCAGCAGGCGTTTACTTCAAAAAACCACATGTGTGGCGCGGCATAGTTCAACCCCACGCAATAGGCCTCTTGTGGAGTTCCACCCACATAGAAGTTTTTGAGATACACTGTTTGGGTCACATCGGGTTGTGAGCCGTTTTCATAGCTGCGTGTGCCGGTGGGGCGATTTTTATATTGGTAGCGGGCCAAGTTGGCGGCAGCGTTGAGAGTGACAGACGGAGTCAATTTCAGGCTGGCACCCAGTTCCACGCCTTTAAACACCCTGTGCACGTTGGTGAGTGCATAGTTCATGAAGGTGCTGTTGAGGTCGTCGTAGAAGGCTGTGCGCTCGGTTCCCTTTTGCATGTCGGTGTAGAAAGCCGAAATCACACCTTTAAAGATGCGGTAATTCCAGTTATAGCTCAAGTCGGCGCTGGCAATGCGCTCGCTGTGCAGGTTGGTGATTACATCGTCTTTGATGCGGGGCGACACATAGGCGTTGTAGCTCAATGGAGCTTTAGTGCCATAGTAGGCATGCAGGGCAAAGTTGTTGCGGCCGTCAAGTTTGTAAAGAAGGCCACCCTTCACTCCCCAGTTGACGAAGTTGTGACGCTCACCCTTGCCCAATGAGTTTTGGGGGGCACGGCCATTTTGCATCTTGCCATCGCGTTGATAGGTGGTGTAGCTTGCCATCACGCTGTAGTTGGCATCCCACTTGGCAAACGACCACATGTTTTGCAACCACAATTTGGTGGAGAATTGGTTGATGTTGTAGTCATAGCCAAAGCGGTCGCCCACACCAATGCGACGGCCAGGATTGCTCAAGTCGTTTTGAGCCAAGTTGGGGTCGCTGGGGAAGTCGCGCTCGGCAAATTGGTCAACGTCGGTCCAGTAGCGTCCACCCAGCAAGTCTTTCATTGTTTTATAGTAGCTCGAAATGCTGTAGTTGGCATCATAGCCACCTTGCAGGCTGAGCTTGCTGTTGATGCGAGTGTTGAGGTTGGTGCTCAATGTCCAGCTCGCGAGGTTGCTGTGGCGATTTTCGAGAATATAGGTTGAGCCTTTATCGGTGCCGGTTTGGTCGGCAAGGTAGTTGTTCATCAAGTTGGTGTTGTAGATGGCTCCCCAGTTGATTTGGCGAAAATCCTCGTTGTTGAGCCACTGGTTGCGATAATATTCGGCAGTGGTGGGGTCTTCGTAGTAGCTGGGCAAGTAGCGATAATAGTCGGGACGGGGGTCGCGAGCATTATACCAGTTGAGAGCCGATGAGGCATAAAACGACTTGTGGAAGGCCGCCGCAGTGTTGAGTGTGGTGTTCACACTGGGTTTCCAAATCCAGTTGATTAGCACTGTTGGGTCGAAGGCTTCGACCACGCGGGCATTGCGTTTTTTGCCTTCTTGCCAGCCCCAATTGGAGTTGTAGAGGTTGCTACCTGCCAGTTTATAGGCCTCTTCAAAGGTGGCCGAGTTGCTGGCACGCTTGGTGGGCGCGCCAAATGTGGTGATAGCAATGCTGTGTTGTGGGTTAAACACCTTTTGAGCCGAGAAGAAGTAGCCCCAGCTGTTGTAGAACGATCCGGGAATGATGCCCTCGTTGGCATATCGACCCACGGCACTCAGTGTCATAGCCCAGCCATTGGACATGAGACCTGTGCTATAGGTTGCCATGCCACGCCAGCGATAGTTGCTGTTGGTGTAGGCCACGCTACCTCTAAAGCCGGGGGCATAGTCCTTGGCAAAGGTGTTGATGTTGCCCACGCCTCCCACGTCACCAAAGGTGAAGTCGCAGGCTTCGAGTCCTGCGCTTGTGGTGCGGTTTTTAAAGGCCTGATTCAAGCCTCCCAGCATGGAGTAGTTGAAGCGTCCGCGAGCGGCATCGTTGAAGTTCACGCCATTGATGGTGGTGAGGCTATACTCGGGATTGTAGCCCCTCACGCGAAAGCGCATGATGCTGAAGTTGTAGCTTGCAGCTTGATTGAAGGGGTTGTCGTTGCTCCCCGACAACACGGCCACAGCCTGTGTGTTGCCCTCTTCGTCTTCGAGTTGCGAGGCGGTGAGCTGCATTTCTTGGTTGGCTTCTCCCATGTTTTGAGAGGCAGCCCCCAAGGCTGTGGGCTCAATTCTAATGATTCCCAAGTCGGTTACTACGTCGTTGGTGAGTGTCACGTCGCTTGCCCAGTCTTTGTAGCCATAGCCCAAGATGATGAGCTTGTCGGCGCCGGCTTTGGCATCGCCAATGATGAAGTTTCCGTTGGCTCCCGAAATGGCTGTTGCGCCTTGATTGTCGAGCATGACAGTGATGCCGGCAACGGGCAGGCCGCTTTTTGAGTCAATCACCACGCCCTGCAGCCCTGTTCCAGCCAAAGCCGGGAGGCATAGCATGAGCGCAAGTGTCACAAACAGTTTAATTCTCATAGAAAATTTTATTTATTTGATTGAATTTATTGTTGCTTGTTTTGGTTGGCAATGTTGTTTTTATATAAAATGAGAGTTGACTCTCATGTTGTTTCTCGTTTTCGCTTGTCTAAATTTTATTGAGTGCATAACAACCCGAAATAGAAAAGGAATCAAAGGTACTAAATATTTTTATTTTAAGTCGTTAAATAGCCAAAAAATGTGCAAGATTGTGCTTTTTTGTTCTTTTAGTGTTGATAAGAATAAAAAAGAGGTGACATTTTGACATATTTTATTGTTCTTGCCCTGCACTATGTGAGTGATTATTACTAAATTTGCAATTCCTATCGTGCGATTTTGCCGTGAGTGTCACTCGGTTGTGCAAAAGGCACGCTTGTGTAATGATTGACCTAAATGATATGCAGCAAGAACAAGATAGCAAGGCCGCATCGCCGCCCATCAAGCGCATGGTGCTTGATTATGACGAAATATGTGAAATGGTACCTTTTTTTAAAGGAAAGGAGGGCTTGTGCAACCTGCTCATGAGATGGCTTGCCGTTGACAAGGTAAACAACATTCATGATCACAATTGCGACACTCCCGGTGTGCCTTTTGTGCAAGGGTTGCTACGCGATCTCAACATCACAATCGACGTGCATGGGGGCGATGTGCTTGACTCTTTGCCTCAAGGTGGATTTATCACGGTGAGCAATCATCCCTTTGGTGCTCTCGATGGCATCATGCTCATTAAATTGGTGGGCGAGCATCGCCCCGATTTTAAGGTGATGGTGAACATGGTGCTCAACCACATCAGTGCCATGCGTCCCAATTTCATTTCGGTCGATGCCCTGCAAAGTTCCGATCCTGCCAAGCGTGCCGAGAGTGTGAAAGGCATTGCCGAGGCCTTGCGCCATGTGAAGCAGGGCCACCCATTGGGATTTTTCCCTGCAGGAGCAGTGTCGAAATTCACACGCGACATGCGCATTCAAGACCGCGAGTGGCAGCCCACAGTGCTCCGTCTCATTCAACGGCTCAAGGTGCCTGTGGTGCCCATCTATTTTCATGGTCACAATAGCTTGTTTTTCACTATTTTGGGCATGATCGACTGGCGATTGCGCACATTGCGCCTGCCAGCCGAGGTGTTCAGGCGCAAGGGCGACACCTTCAGGGTGTCGGTGGGTAAGCCCATCATGCCCAACGAGCAAGCGCGCTATGCCACGCCACAAGAGCTGGGGATTTTCTTGAAGCAAGCTACCTATGCTATGCGAGAATGGAAAAAGTAATTAAATAGAAGGAAAATTTTTAAAGAAAACAGAATATGCCAACCAATCGAGTGTCTTCCGAAATTCAAAGCGTGAAACAGCGCTTTTCAATCATTGGCAACTCCCCACAGTTGATCAATGCCATTGAGCGTGCACTGCAAGTTGCCCCCATCGACCTCTCGGTGCTCATTATGGGTGAAAGTGGTGCAGGCAAGGAATTTTTTCCGCAAATCATTCATGCCAATAGTGCGCGCAAGCACAATAAATATATAGCGGTGAACTGTGGAGCTATTCCCGAAGGCACTATCGATAGTGAGCTTTTTGGTCACGAGAAGGGTGCCTTCACAGGGGCTATCAGCGACCGCAAAGGCTACTTTGAAGAAGCCAATGGTGGCACCATTTTTCTTGACGAGGTGGCAGAGTTGCCCTTGACCACACAGGCGCGCCTGTTGCGTGTGCTTGAGTCGGGCGAGTATCTGCGAGTGGGTTCAAGCGAGGTGAAGAAAACCAACATCAGGGTGGTGGCCGCTACCAATAAAGATATGGCTAAGGCGGTGAAAGAGGGAAAGTTTAGAGAAGACCTGTTTTATCGTCTCTCAACGGTGCAAATCAACATTCCGCCCCTGCGTGAGCGTGGCGACGACATTTGGTTGCTCACACGCAAATTTTCTCATGACTTTGCCGACAACTATCGCACACCGGTGGTAGAATATGACGAAGATGCCCGCCGGGCACTACTGCACTATCGCTGGCCGGGCAATGTGCGACAACTCAAAAATGTGGTTGAGCAAATTGCCCTGTTTGAGGCTGGCAAAACCTTGTCACGCGATGAGGTGATGCACTACTTGCCCTACACCGCCGACGAGTTAAAACCCGTGGTGGCAGGCAAGGAGTCGCAGTTTGACTATGCCCACGACCGCAGTCTCTTGTTTGGACTCATGTTTCAGTTGCAAGAAGAAATTAAAAACATCAAGGCCGCTCTCAAAAATGGCACCCAGCTGGTTCACATCAATTCCGACATCGAGGAAATTAAGCGTGAGGCCAAGCCACTTGTGAAGTTGCCCTCGATTAAAGCCCCCTCGATTAGGCCTGTCGATTTCAACGAGCAAAAGCACTTGGAGGTTGCTCCTGTGTCGGGCACCGACTATGATGATGTGAAAGAAACACCCATGATAGCCGAAGAGGTGAAGCCCATCAAGACGCTCGAAGACACCGAGCGCGAGACAATCACGCGCGCGCTCGATCGCAACTGCGGACGGCGCAAAAAAACGGCCGAGGAGCTCAACATCTCGGAGCGCACACTATATCGCAAGATCAAGGAATATGGTCTTGAATCGAGAAATCAAAAAAGTAGCAAATGAAAAAGTTGATAGCTTTGTGTTGCAGGAGTGGGCGAGTTGCCTGCTTGATGCTGTTGATGATGGTTGCTCAGGCTTGCTCCTTTAGTGGCTACAAGTTCAATGGCTCATCGCTCAATTATTCTATTTACAAGACTATTTCGTTTAGCGATTTTCCCATTCGTGCGGCTTTGGTATATCCACCACTGCAGCAACTCTTTGAAAACAAAATGAAAGACATGGTGAGCCAAAACACACGCCTGCGCATTGTCGACACCCCCAATAGCGACTTGCGCATGGAAGGCGAAATCACGGGCTATTCGCTCTCGCCACAGGCAGTGGGCGAAGATGCCTATGCCAGCCAAACGCGACTCACCGTGTCGGTGCACATCAAGTATATCGACAACAAAAATCCTGCCTTGTCGGCCGACCAAACATTCTCGGTGTATCGCGACTTCGACAGCAATACCATGCTCAGCGATGTGCAAGACGACTTGTGTGCGCAAATATGCGATGATTTGAAAGACTTGATTTTTAATGCAACTTTAGGAAACTGGTAACATGAACATATTGAACGACATCAAGCAAAGCTTGGAAGGCACTACCCCTCTCTCTTGCCAGTGGGTTGATGAAGCCATGGCACGATACCCCTATTTCACATTGCCTGCCATGCTCTATCTCAAGCAACAAGGAGTGGAGGGCAACGAGGAGTTGTTGGGCAAGCTGGCTATTGCAAGCCCCGACCGCCAATCGCTTGCCATGATGCTGGGTAGCTCGGCACAATTGTTTGCCAAGTTCTACCCGCCACAAGCCCTCTTGGCCCACGACACCGAGAGCACTATCGACCGTTTTCTCGACTCCTTTGGTAGCAACAATCCCAAAGAAATTGAGGCTCTCAACAATGCAATATTCAATCCCACTCCCGACTATGCCGATATTCTTGCAGCTCAAGATAGCTCGCAGGCACAGGGCGCCGCTCCACAAAACATGAGCCACGACGATGAACTCATCAACAGCTTCATTGCCCGGTCGCGAGAAAAAGAACGACAGGCATCGGCGGCAGTTGTGCAGCATCACATCGACGACACTGAAAAAGCCGAAATTGCCCAAGTGCCCATCGAGCAACCCGAAGCGCAAGATGAGTCGATGCTTAGCGAGAGCCTTGCCAAAATGTATATTTCAAGGCGCAAGTATTCTAAGGCTCTTGAAATTATAGAGAATATAAATTTGAAATATCCAGAAAAAAGTATTTACTTTGCAGACCAAATTCGTTTCTTGCG
>CAMYCE010000001.1 GCA_947254205.1 uncultured Prevotellaceae bacterium | reverse complement strand
GAAAAAGCAGTCAAAAAGAACCAAAATAAATGACAAAGGCAAGGAAAAGCCTAAAATATTTTCTTATTGCGACCTAATGACCGATTGGGGGTAAATGGCCTTTTGCGGATTATGCAGATTTTTCAGGAGTTTAATCGCTTGTTGGAGGCTGTGGGACTACCTTGCTTATGTCCTTGTTTTCTTGTGTCTAAATAGAGTCTGCTCATTTATTTCTTTCATGCAACCTTGTGGTGTGGGTAATACAGCCTCCATGCTGTCAAAAAGAACCAAAATAAATGACAAAGGCAAGGAAAAGCCTAAGATATTTTCTTATTGCGACCTAATGACCGATTTGGGTTTAGCATCCAAAGGTAGTCATTTTGGGCAAATCGACCAAATTTTACACAACGCAAATAATTGATTATCAGATAGTTAAAATTATTTAGCAGACCCTAAATAAAAGCTTTCTTGGCATTCATACATAAATGGGGCAACCCTTAAGATTGCCCCATATTACTGTATCGGCTATGTGCAATGTTTCAAAAGGGATATAGAAACGATATTAAAAGAAATGTATGAATGTGATGCCATTTTTTGACGTCATTACTTGTCTTACATTTTCTGTAGCAGGATTATAAGCAAAGACCCCTGACTTAGCAACTCCATAAACAGAGAAATAGACTTCTCCATTATGCTTCTCTATGGAGGCGCTAAATCCATCCGTTTCCGGTATTCCTTCGATTCTTTTAATTGTTTTCGCATTTAGGTCGATAACCACCGCCATATTGTTACGAGCGGTATAAGGATTATCACCACTTAGCTCTATAATATTGACGTATGCAGCAAGTTTTCCATTTCCCAAGTACAAGGTATTATACACAGATGCCGGCTTGTAATTTGTTCCCTGAATGGTAGTGTTACTGATGTCCCATGACCTTGCTGTATCAAACTCTTGTTTTCCTGCAGGTATGCAGATAAATCCATTTTTAAGATAGTTCGGATTGAATCCGAAAAGACCACAACAAGCAATATAAATATCTTTTTGTTCATTGGCAAATATCATTCCTTGTGCCATAGGACGTGTAGGGAAGCATAATCCACTTTTTGCTTCAGAAATAACCTTAACAACTTTATCTGTTTGAGTGTCAATTATCACAACATCTGATTGTCTATGATTTTCATAAGGAAGCCAATCTGCTCCAATCTGATTTAATGGGAGATAGTAGTAGCCATCTCGTATGATACCAGATGCTGGTTCAGAAGAGGCATCACCATGTGCATACTCTTTCAAATCAATTTCTCCAATTTGAGTCATTGTTTGGGGGTTAATTACCAACACTCTTCCTAAAGAATAAAGGGGTACATAAGCTTTTTGCGAATTAACAGATGTCAGATTGATTGGCCAAGATTCAGGTATTCCATGTAACTCGCCCACTTTCTCCATCCCCTTTGGGGTGCGAGTGTATTTCGATATGGATTGAGAACCTTGTCCTCCATACTCTGCCATGACAAAAATCTCATTCTCTACAATAGAGATGGAATTGTAAAAGCCCGTTTGAATAGCTTTACTGATGTCCAAATTACCGGAGAGTTCAGGTATCTGTTGCATATAGGATGCTCCACTTTCTCCGTTAGGATTTTTGACGGTCGTCTGTACGAGAATACGCCCTTCACCTCCCAATAGAGTGTTTTGGGGTTCCTCATGATTTTTGTCACAAGATGTCATCAACATCGTTACACTGATGGCTGCGATTAGCCAGAATTTGATTTTACTCATGTTCATATTATTTGAAAATTTGATGATTGTATGATTTGTTATCTTAGTATGTATCGTAATTTAATTCCGAAACTTCTACCCGGCAAGGGACGGTTAAACTCTGATAGCACAGAGGCATTTGTCAAATTCTTAATCTTCCCTGAAATAAAAAGGCGTTGATTCATAAAACTATGTTCGAAGCCTATATCAAATGTCGTACTTCGGGGAATGCGTCTTTTGATATTTTCAGAGACCTCAAAATCATATAGATACTCTTCCACAAAAGCCATATCTACAAACAAGCGGGTATTCTGTCCCTTACCTCCAAAAAGATTTTCTTTATGAAATTCCAATCCGGCATTAGCCATTAGATAGGGGATATTGGGCATTCTCTTACCTTTCGTGGCATTAGGAAGGTTAGTGTCTTCTTCGTAGTCCCGGACATCGCGCAAATCTTGATATGTAATATTACCATAGCCATAGAGAAATGGGAATATGTCTGCTTTGGCTTCTAATTCAATACCAAGGGTTCTCATTTCTCCAAAATTTTGATACTGTGCTCCCAGCATACCTTTCACAAATCGTATCATATCTTGCAAGTACATATAATAACCACTAAGTTCGATTTGACAGTTGCTAGAATGAATACTTGTGAGATCATAGAGCAATCCTGCATTGATGCTCAAATTACGCTCAGGCAAAAGATGCTCCGAAGGGGTTATCATATATCCATCTCCCAATAGCTCGTTTTCAGAAGGAATGCGCACATCATAACCTCCGGAAAGTTTTCCCATAAATGAAGGCGTAAATCTAAAACGCATAGCATCACTGAAGCCTACACTGTTTTTTGTCAGATGAATCTTTTCAGGAGGAATGTTCGCATAAATATTTTGGAACATCGTATTCATGGAATAATTGTAGTAACGTCCCGTCAATGAATTTAGGAAACGATCATTGGCTGTGTGAAAATCATAGCTTAGTCCTACAATCCAACTGCGCATGCGAGAGTCAAAATCTGTTTTTTTACCCAAGCTTTTCATTTTAACAGAATCTGCAGGATAACCATTGGCAAGCGTGAAAACAGAATTAAAATTAATTGTGTGCTGCTTGTTGATGAGATATTGTAAGTTCAATTTATTACTAAATGTTATCTTCTGATTATCAGAATTGGAAGCATATCGAGTACCCAATTCCCCTCCATAGATGCAAGGAGTTGGATACTGATTTCCCTGCCAATCATAAAAGACTTTGGCAGTATCAACAAGACCATATTGGGTATAAGCAATAGCCGTGTTCATATCCAAATCCAATCCGTTAAAAAGAAAATCCGTTTTTTTTAACTTATTCCCTAACATGTAAAGACGAGAGTGGGTATGAGCTTTACGAATATCTGTTTTGATTCCTTGCACTTCGTGATAGGTATCAATAAATACCGGTTCAAGTTCCAACTCATTAAACCACCATTTTTTTGCTTTTACGCTTCCTCCCAAAACTAACTTTCTGAAGTTATCATGTTTGCGTTTGATTTTCAGCCCTTTTACATAAGGCGATTCCATCGTGTAACTATTGTCTGCGTAAGTATAAGTTCCACCGATGCCCAAAACGACTCCAGACTCTTTTATGTTTCGCTTAACTACGGCTTGAGCCTTATTCACATTAAAAGACTCTCGTGAAAAACTCATATCAGCATACCTGTCCGGATATTCTTTAATGACGACATTTATCGCTCCTCCCATAGAAGAACCTCCAAATTTTGCAGGAACAACGCCCTTGAAAATCTCAATGCGATCAATCATATCAATGGGTATATCATTCAAGTCGATGTAGTCTGATTGATCATTCAAAGGGGTTTCATCCACGAAAAAGCCAATCCTTTTTCCCTCCAGACCTCGTAAAGAGATACGAGAGGAACTTCCTGTGCCACCAGTTGCCCGAACAGTAACTCCCACGGTCTTTGCCAAAATACTCTGCACATCACTAACCGTTCCTTGTAGCTGATTCATACTAATCACAGAAACAGGCATCGCTTGTTCGCGTATTTTACGTGCTTCGCTTTTTCCCATTACGACAACCTCTCCCAACATTAGATTATCAGCCTTTAAGCGAATCTCAATTTTCTGCCTCTCTTTGCTAACTGTTATTTTTCTTTTTAGCGGTTGATAACCTATAAATTGTACTGTTAGGGTATAAGTGGAAAAAGGGAGATTCCGAATAACGAACTGTCCTTTGCTGTCTGTTACATCACCTGTTTTTAGTTCTTCCACAAAGACTGTAGCTCCGTACAATGCTTCCCCTGCATCATCTATGACTGAGCCGACTATCTGTCCTCGGGGAGATTGGGCAAATGCGCTGATACTCATGAGCATCAGCGATAAGAAAAGATAGATTACTTTCTGTTTCATTATTCTATTACTTTAGTTTTCTCCGACAATAAGAGCCGGAGCGATATTGGGAATCATACCGACAAGCCCTACTTTCCAGCTTCTAAAGACAATAAGCAGAATGATACCGATTATCAATACAGATAAAAGAACAGACAACATTTGCCCTCTTTCCTCATACTGTTGCATCATGGTAAATTGGGGGAGATTTCCAACCGTAGATACATGTGCTTTAGGAAATAGTTTTTGAGCCTCTGCCTGAATGTCTCTCATTTCCCTTTCTGCTTCATTCGAGTTGTATGACTGTATTTCTATCTGTAGTCTCAATCTTTTATAATCATAATCCAGCCAATACTCTGATTCCGTTCCTCCTGCATTCTCATAGAGTAACAATAATTGAGCTATCATATTGGTGTCGTCGGGTATCTTATAGAATGCCGGATTATTCTCATTCAATGTACAGTTCATATCTTTGATTATATCCAAAATTGAATTGTGACGCTTGGTCAAAGCATATGTTTCTGACACGTTACTTAGTTGCTCCAACTTCTTTAAGTTATCTGGTAGTTTGGCATCACCTTCTTCCGGTAATGTTATCATTAAATCATAGGAGTACATACTACCCAATTCCGTATTACATAAATCCAAGAATCTCTTAGCGTATGGACCTATGACAGATAGACCTATCATTCCAATAAATAAAATGGTAATAAAAAGTCTCTTCTTGAGTACCCAACTTATAACTCTTTCAAAAATGCTGTTGATGTTTTCTATTTTCATACTGACTAATGTTTTCGTTATTTTATTTCAATTTAAAGCTTAATATTTAGTATCTTCTTCCATCCCGCTGTTGTAAACTCAACATATGTGGAAATTATATTTGTAATTTCTTCTTTATTAAGCTCATCTTGGCTAACAATCTCCTTTAATACAGAAAACCAAGTCGAACAAGCAATCCGAGTGAAAGAGAGTGAAATCTTAGTTTCTATTTCAGGATATTTATCTTTCATCTTTTCCAAGTACTCCATCCCCTCTAAAGCAAATCTATCAGAAAAGTGATCAAAATACTTTTCTAATCGTGTTCCAGAAGATTCAAAAAATAAAAGTTTGAGCTCTGCCCTATAAGGAGTTATGATACTCAAAATCTGATTTTTCATCAGATTTTTACTTTCTTCGGTGTAAAAAACATCTGTAGTTTGGTAAGTACTGGCAGAATTTGCAATCAGGTATTTTTCTAACGACCTGATTAAAGGAGCAAGCACCTCGCAAAAAATCTCATCTTTATTCTTAAAGTAGTTATATATATTCCCAACAGCCACTTCTGACAAAGACGCGATTCTCTTAATAGAAGTCTTCTTAAAACCTCTATTAATAAATTCTCTACGTGCAATTAAGAGGATTGTCTCACGAATATTTGTTTTTTGTGTCTGCATATGGAATTTTATAATAGGATAGTACACAGAATTTTGATTGTGTCGTCAACTGAGGGAATGCTAAATTGACGTTGATTCAAAAACGAATTTCGTTCGGGAATATTCATAAAAAAAGTAGGGCTTCCCTTTTCGAGAAGCCCTACTTTCATATGTAGAGATTTACTTATATGTTTTCGCCTACTAAAACTCATTTTCAATACACGTTTATTTTTTGCAAAGTTACCACTGATAGCTTGTTCTCGCAATACCCAAAAATGGGGATTTTTTAATTTCGTATTTACATCTTTTTAATAGGGTCTGCTCATTTATTTCTTTCACGCAACCTTGTGGTGTGGGTAATACAGCCTCCATGCTGTCAAAAAGAACCAAAATAAATGACAAAGGCAAGGAAAAGCCTAAGATATTTTCTTATTGCGACCTAATGACCGATTTGGGTTTAGCATCTAAAGGTAGTCATTTTGGGCAAATCGACCAAATTTTATACAACGCAAATAATTGATTATAAGATAGTTAAAGTTGTTTAGCAGACCCTATATAACATATAAATTCAAAGCAAAAACCCTGCACAAAAAATAAGGCAGAAGGTTAAAAGGGTGGCAACGAGAAAAAAATCTGCCTCAAATAGTGTCATAAAACTTAGCAAAGCCGATGAACACTATTTGAGGAGAAATCTAAAAACTATTGCACCAATAGCTTTTTACCGTTTACAATGTAAATGCCTCGTTGCAACTCAGAGAGTTTTTCAACAAAGATACGTTGTCCTGACAGCGTGTAGATTTTATTCTCGCTTGTGCGTTTTGCAGCGGTATCTATCTGCTGTATGCCTGCGGTTCCCTTCACTTGCTCAATAAGTATTACAGACGAAAAGGTTTCGTTATAGTAAGGATCGCTTGCACCGTCAAAGGTATTATCTGATGTTTTTAACACCCAAATTCCCTGAACCTCTTCGTTGTTGTTGACGCGAGTTCCTCTTTTAGATTTAATATAGAACTTACCGAAAAGATTAAGAAAATTCTCAGATTTTACATGGTTTCTTTTACCAGCCTTTTGTAATTCAAGTCCGTTGGTTGCCTCATCCAATTTGTTTGTTACACCATTAGGAGCAAAATCTTTAAGCCAATCGGGAGCAGGCATTTGTATAGGATAACCCAACCACTTTTTATCAACCGTTTGGAAAGCCACTTTTCCATTCTCAAAGACATGCGCCGTGAAGCATGCCGACTCATTGGGTACTTGTCCTGATTTAAATTCGCGTGTAGACACCTTACCGTTCGAATAATCGAGCAAAAATGCGTGTTGGTCGTAGCCATAGAATTTAATGGTGTAGCGTTTGCCATGCTCTGGCTTTTCTACATCAGTATCATCTATATATTCTTGCCTGGCTTTTTGTAGGTCTTCTTTTGTGTACTTTTTTGGAGCATCGTAGATTCTTTTTAAGTTAATACGACTTTTGGCATTTGGCTTTGGGAAACCTAAACCTTTATTATCCAGCAATGATTTCACTATCGATAATTCTACTTGTGTTATTTCATTAGCGCTCAGTGTTGAGCGAGTCGCCACCTCATCGTAGGCGATGTTTGCAGGATTAGACTTTACCTCCCTGTTTGTTGTTTGCCGAATGCTCATGCCGTTATCGGCTGAAAATGCGGTATTCCGTCCAATTGTAAAACATAGAATGATTGCGCAAAATAATTGTAATTTTGTGTTCATAAATAAAAAAAATGTTGTTGTTAATTGATAATAATTATCCAAATAGTCCGCAAATGTAGCTATTTTTTCTAAAATCCATGGGAAAAAAAATTTTTTTGCTGAACATTGAAAAATATTCCAGCAAAATAAATAGGGTCTGCTCATTTATCAAGCGAGCCGGCCGAATCACCTTTGAGGAAATCAACGACAAGTGGCGCGACAATGTGGAGTTGAGCGGTGGTCGTGACATGTCGTTGCGCAACTTTCATCGCTGGCGCAATGCCACCGAGGGGCTGTTCTACGTCAACATCGCATGGAAGGCGACATGGTAGAAGGTGCTCTGGCCAGCCACTGTGCGTGCCGAGATGGTCGACTTTGCCCACTCGATGGCAAAGCTCTATCCCCACACTCCATAGCCTGTGTAGATATAGTTTCTCCCTCCCTAAAATCCCTTTAATTCCTCGATAAATGGAATTAAGGGGATTGTGCTATATTAGGATAGGGTGCAATAGGTATTTTTAGGTATTTTGTAGTCCCTTTTTTCATGGTTTTTAGGTATTGCCTTCCTTGGAAGGTAACGGTAATTTTGTGAAACGTTTAAACACACGTTTTTGTTGCTGTATGCCATTGAAGGGAAAATTTGCTACTCTATTATGCTTCATTTTATCACTGCCACTTGCCACTGTCGCTCATGCCGATGTTGTGGAGGGTGTGGTTGTTGAAGCCTCGACCAAGAGTGCAATAGCCTGTGCCACAGTTGTGCTCACCGATTGCCATGGCAAGCAGTATAGCACCATGACCGATAGCCGTGGAGCATTCTTGCTTGGAGCAGTGCCCCGTGGCTCCTATGGCTTGGTGGCTTCGTTTTTGGGCTATCAAAAGGCTATTCAACGTGGCATGGTGGCAGGCAAAGCCCAAGTGAAGCTCTTGTTGCACCCCGATGCCCGCTTGCTGGGCGAGGTGGTGGTCACGGCTCGCGAGTCGCAGGGCATCACCTCGGCAAGTGTGATTGATCGTCGTGCCATCGAGCACATTCAGCCCTCCAGTTTTGCCGACTTGCTTGCATTGTTGCCCGGTGGCCACACTTCGTTGCCCCAACTCACCCAAGCCCACAGCATCAACCTGCGTCAGGCTGGCAGTGGCAATAGCAACTACGACATTGCGGCTTTGGGCACAGCCTTTATCATCGATGGAATGCCCATGAGCAGTAATGCCAACATGCAGCAGGTGATGCAGGCGTCGAGCGCGTCGAATGGCGACCCCGATGCAGGACGCAACCATGTGGGGGCAGGGGTGGACATGCGCACCATTGCCACCGACAACATTGAGCAGGTGGAGGTGATAAGGGGCATTGCCCCTGTTGAATATGGCGACCTCACCAGTGGAGTAGTTGTGATTAAGCGCAAACTCACTGCCACACCGCTCGAATTTCGCTTCAAGGCCGATTCCTATAGCAAATTGCTCTATGCAGGCAAGGGGCTCAAGAGGGGTAGCTATGTCGCCAACTGGGGCATCGACTATCTTGATGCCAAGGCCGATCCTCGCAATCCGCTCAACAACTACAAGCGTTTCACCCTCATGGCACGCATGAAAGACGTGTGGAAACTTGCCCATGGTGCCACCATGCGCTGGCAGGCGAGTGTCGACTACACCGGCTCATTTGACAATCAAAAACGTGATGCCGAGGTGATGAAGCAACGTGCCGACCGCTACAAGTCGAGCTACAACCATTGGAGCATGTCGCAATCGCTCCTGTTCACGCCCAAGCCCGGTGCTGTGTTGCAGTCGCTCAATCTCGACTTGGCCATGAGCTATGAGCGCAGCCTCATTGAGCAAGACAAGGAGGTGAACCTCTCGCGCGATGTGGCGGTGAACACCTCGCTTGAGGCCGGTGAGCACGACGGTGCATTTTTGCCCTATCACTATTTGGCTCAAGCTCGAGTTGATGGTCGCCCCCTCAACCTTTTTGCCAAGTTGAAAGGCTTGTTGGCTTTCACTACACGTGAAATTTCTCATCGTCTCAATGCCGGCGTGGAGTGGCGCATGGACAAGAACTATGGCCATGGGCAACAATACGACCCTGCTCGCCCCATCAGTCCCGGCACTCCCTATCGCCCACGCGACTACAATCACATTCCTGCCTCGCATCAGCTTGGGGCCTACTTGTGGCACAGGGCCACGCTCAAGGCTGGCGCGCATCGCTGGCAACTTGATTGGGGTGTAAGGGCAATGCAGTTGCTGCACCTTGACGCACGCTATGCTATGCACGGCACCGTTTATCTCGATCCTCGTGTGAATGCGAGTTGGCAACTGCCCTCGATAGAGTTGTGGGGCAAAACTATCACGATTGACCTGAATGGTGGCTGGGGCAGGCAAACTAAGTTTCCCACCTTGTTGCAACTCTACCCCGACCGTGAGTTTCACGACATCATAGAACTCAACTACTATAACATGAACCCCGACTTGCGTCGCCTCTATTTGCGCACCTATGCCGTTGATCCTGTGAACTATGGCTTGCAGCCGGCTCGCAACGACAAGTGGGAGGTGCGACTGGGAGCGCATTGCGATGGTGGCAACGTGTCGGTCACCTACTTTCGCGAAAACATGTCGAGCGGATTTCGCACCAGTTGGCTTGCAGCTCCCTATGCCTATCGCCAATATGATGCCAAGGCAATTCCGCCCCACATCGACGCTCGCCCCGATGTGGCCCTCTTGCCCTACACTCCCAAGGTGCGACTGGGCTTGACAGGGAAAACCACCAATGGCAGTCGCTTGTTGAAGGAAGGGGTTGAGTTTCAGCTCTCGACACGTCGCTACGAGGCGTTGAAAACTCGTTTCACAATGGCGGGGGCATGGTTCAAAACCACCTATAGCAACAGCGAGGCGATGTTCAGGTGCAACACATCGGCTGTGGTTGATGGTGTGCCGATCAACGACCTCTATTTGGGCTACTACGACAGCCATTCGGGGTCGATTGCCGAGGAATTCAATACCAATTTCATGGCCGATAGCTTTTTCCCGCGCCTTGGTCTCACTTTCTCGCTCACTGCCGAGTGCACATGGTTCACTACTTCACGCTCGATGCGTGAAAATGGCGTTCCGCTCGCCTATATCGACACAACTGGCACCGTGCACCCCTACACCGAGGAGAGTGCACACGATGCCCACCTGCAATGGCTCATCAATCGCTACGATAGTGGCATGTGGCGTGCCAAGCGTGTGCCCTTGGGTGTGTTTGTGAACTTGAAAGCCACCAAGAATTTTGGCAAATGGCTTCGGTTGGCATTTTTCATTAATCGCATGGTCGATTATTTGCCCTCCTATACCACCCCGTCGGGCTTGCTGGTGCGTCGCACCTCCAAACCCTTCTTTGGCATGGAAATGAACGTGAATATTTGAAAATACAATAAAAAAACAATAAGACAATGATGCAAAAAAACACCACAATGCTGTTGCTCATACTTGCCCTGCTCTTGGGTGTGGTTTCATGTAGCGACAAAAAAGAACCCGACGCTTCGCTTGACGTGGCCTTGCAATTCACCCTGCCCGAAGGTGTGAGCCAAGCCGAGTTGAGCGACTGGAGCGTGACCTTGACCGATGTGAACACAGGCACGGTGCATGCCGTGACCACACAGCCCGATAGTGCCCTTAAACTCTCGTTTATCGTGCCGGCAGGCTTTTATCGCATCGAGGCTAAGGGTAAAATGACCTATCGCAATGCCGACCTGCTCACCAAGGTTGCCGAAGTGCAGGCCCATAGCGATGGAGTGGAATTGAAGACACAAGGCCAGGTCGCCACATTGCCCCTGTTTGTGAGCCATGTTGACCCCGACCCTGCCCATGTTGCCTATGATGGCTTTGTGATTGCCGAAATTTTTGCAGCAGGCTCGGAGACGCCTCAAGGCACATCTTTCTATGCCGACAAGTATTTTGTGCTCTACAACAACACCGACCATGTGCTCTATGCCGATAGTTTGGCTATTGCCGAGAGCGATTTTCTCACGGTGCAAAAGTCCAACTACAGCCCCGACATCATGAGCACCGATGTGGCAGTGGGAGCCCTCTACATGATTCCCGGCACCGGGCGCGACCACCCTGTGCTCCCGGGTGGAAAGTTGCTCATTGTGGATAATGCCCTCGACCACACCAAGGCCAATCCCAACTCGTGGGACGAGACTAAGGCCGATTTTGAGTGGTATGACGAGTCTACCAATCCGCAATTCAGCGATGTGAACAATCCTGCAGTTGCTGATTTAGACCGCATTTTCAGCAAAACTCGCACCATGTGGTCGCCCCACACCCAAGGCTTCAAGTCCTATGCACTGGTGCGCATGCACGCCGGCAAAGACGACTATTTGAGCAACTATATCTATCATTATAGCTATCACATTGTGGGTGCCACAGGCGAGGCCGACATGACAGGCACAGCCTATCGAGTGCCCAATAGTTGGGTGGTCGATGCTGTGAATGTGAGTGTGCCCGCCATGTTCAAGTGGTTGGTGACAGCTCCCAACCTCGACAAGGGCTACACCTATTGGGCAGAGTTTGGCTGGGACGCTTCGCGACTGGGCAAGAGTGTGCGCCGCAAGGTGGCTTCGCGCGAGAAAGGGCGTGCCGTGCTCATGGATACCAATAACTCAACACTCGACTTTGAACCTCGTGTTGTCGCCAATCCCTTTCATCAGTTTTAATGCTTAGGCCCCTTTCAATATTGCTCTTGTTGCTCACCTGTGCCCCATGGGCATGGGCAGGTGATGCCTTGACCGAGATAGCTCGACAAGAGCAGTGGGGCTTCAACTTTCGCACACAGGCTTATCGCAATGCCGCATTGCGCCAGTTGTTGCCCGATAGTTCCTTGTCCTCTCTCGCGCTGGGTGGCAGGCTTGTGCCGGTGTCGGTGGCTCGTGTGCCACAACTGGGCGATGGAGCACGCTCCCTGCAAGTGGAGGCTACCTCGATGCAACGTTTGGGTAAGACCGATTGTGTGTGGGGAAAAGCGGGCTATCGCGGTGGTGTGACTCGCCATGTGAAGTGGAACGAAACCAGCGACTTCCTGCTTCTTTACCCCTATGTAATGGGTGATGAAAAAGGAGGAGACCTCACCCACGAGCAATATGACTTGTGGGGTGGTTATAGTTGCGTGAAAGGGAAGATGCACTGGGGGGCAACGATGGGCTATCGAGCTGTGTCGGAGTTTCGCGAGCGCGACCCTCGACCAGCCAACACGGTGGCCCACTTGCGCGCTTCGGTGGCTGTGGGAGTGGAATTGTTGGGGCGTTATGCCTTGGCCACTTCTGTCAAGGCAGGGCGATACAAGCAAACCAATGAATTGCTCTTTATGAATGAGTTGGGTGCCGAAAAAGAGTATCATTTCACCGGTTTGGGCAATGAATATGTGCGCTTCTCGGGTGCCAGCAACAAGGCTTTCTACAAGTTGTCGCAATGGGGCACCAGCATTGAGCTATTGCCCTTGCAGGCAAGTGGATTGTCGGTGTCGGCCAGCTATGAGCATGGAGCCATGGAAAAAGTGCTCACCGAGCTCAATCGCTTGCCACTCAACTCGCTCACCACCCACGACACCCGTCTTGAACTTGCATGGCAAAAACCATCGATGGGAGTGAAATGGCAGGGGCAATACATGAGCAAAACAGGACACGACAACCTTTTTGGCGATGCCACGGGCAATGTGTATCCGTTCATTGGGTCGCGCAAGCAATATTGTGAGAGCAACTTGTGGTTGCGCTTGTGTGGCTTCTATGAGGGCAATGATGCCTTGCCCTGCAAGTGGACTTGGGGCTTGAAGCCTCACCTCGATTTCATGATGCACAAGAGCAGGCATCACGATTCGGGCAACAGCATGGCTTCGGCACACTTCACTTGCGGTCTTGATGCTCGAGCCTCGTTGAGTGGCAAGAAAAATCGGCTTTCGGCATTGGGCTCGATAGCACGGCGCAATGCGTTGAGCCATGAGTTGGTGCTCAACAGGGCGGCAACTCCGCAGGTGGGCAGCATGTTGCAGGCAATCGATCACAGGGCTTCTTGTGATGAGTGGACTATGAGACTCATGGTGAGAGGTGACCTCGACGTGTGGGCTGGTAAGGTGATTTCGGCGCAATTGGGCTGGCAACACGGCATTTTCTTGAAAAATGTGCACTTCAATGAATATGAAATTAAAATATTATTTACTCTATAAAACTATTTAAAACAAAAAAAAAATTACAATGAAGAAAAATTTACTCATTTTGAGCCTGTTGGCAATGGCAATGCCCACATTTGCGGCAAAGACATTGCAAAAACCGGTGGTGAAGCGTGCCACCGAAATTTCAAATAAAGGATTCACCGCCAATTGGGAGCCCATGAAGGGTGTTGATGGCTATTGCGTGTTTGTATACACCAAAACTCCTGTCACACGCGATGGCGAATATACCATTGTGGATGAAGATTTCTTGGGAGTTGATCATGGTAACGTGGCCAACCCTTGGGGTGGAGAAGAGAATTACATGCTTCTCGATGGCTATGCCGACACCTTTGGGTGGAGTGCCTATGGTTTTCCTCGCTTTATCACGGGCATGGTCGACGGGTTGCTCTATTCGCCCTATCTCGACTTGCGAGCCGATGGGGGCAAGTATAAAGTGATTATCAGCTCCTATTGCAGCGACGGCGACAGCATTCGCATCGAGAGCAATGGCAAGAACGGCAAGGAAATTAGCACCTACGAGGCCCATGTTGCCGGTGGCGGTGTGGGCATTAGCACCGACACGTTGGAATTTAGCAATGGTTCCAAAGACCTGTTTTTCTCCGTCATCAATCAGACTGCCCCCCTCAACTTGCCGGGCTACTTCGATCGTGTTGAGGTGAAACAAAATTTCAAGGCTGGCGATGAAATTGTGAGAATGATTGCGGCCAACGAGTCGATAGATGCAGAAACGTCTTGGGGCGAAGATGCCAAATTCTGCAAATTTGCAAGTTTGCCCTACAAGGGTGATGCAACCGTGGTTTACTACGACATGTATGCCTCGGTATCCGATTTTAGTGCTCCACAAGGCTCTAAACCCTACACCAATGTCTACAGCCCATTCTCTGACTTGGTGAAAGTAGACTTGGTCAATAAAACCTCGGAGGTGAATGTGACAACTGGCATTCAATCGGTTGAAACCGAAATTAGCGATAGCGGTGATGTGTGGTATACCTTGCAAGGTGTGCGCATCTCGGCACCCACACAAGCCGGCATCTACATTCACAACGGCAAAAAAGTAATCGTTAAATAAATCAATATTTTTAGTAACTAAATAAAACACAAAATTATGAGAAAAATTTATGCACTTTTAGGAATGGCCATAATGGCATTGAGCAGTGTGGCCCAAACTTCGGTAGGCACATTAACACTGGGTGAGTTTAATGGAGATTCTGGCGATGATAAAGCCATGTTTGATGGCTTTAATTGCCAAAATGCACCTGTCACTTTTGTTTACAAACACAGCGGTTCGCAGACGATTTATCTGCCCAACATGCTTGAGCCCATGAAGGATAAAGAAATCACTTCGATAGCCTTCTCGTGCTTTTCACAAGCCTACAATGTGACCGACTACACCAGCACCATGAAGCTCTATTTGAGCGAGGTTGCCGAAGAAAACTTTGTGAAAGATAATAATAAATATCTTTGGTTTGTCACCGATTACACAAGCCCCAATGCCTCGCTCGACTTCAAGGCCGATTTCCAAACGGCAGCTTCCAACGGCGAAAACATACTCATCAAGTTTCAACTTGAAAAGCCATTTAAATACACGGGTAAAACTTTGCTTGTGACCGTGGTTAACGATGGCGACCAATCTGTGGATGGTGAGGTAGTGAGTTTCTTCTTGGTGAAGCGCAAGAGCAAAGACGAGCCTCACTATAATGCAATTTTTGGCAGTGATTCCAAGACTTTTATGGAATACTATAAAGAAAGCAAAGCGGTTACCGACGGTAATGGCTATCGCAATGCCGAACCTGCTGCAGTGCAATTCACCTATCAAGAACCCCAAGTGCAAACAGCAGTGTGCAATATCGAGGCCGACGAGTCGCAAGACTCCAATGAGTGGTACAACTTGCAGGGCGTGCGCATTGCTCAACCCACACAAGCCGGCATCTACATTCACAACGGCAAGAAAGTGATAGTGCGTTGAAGTATAGGATAAAAAATCATGACAAAAAACACACTTTTAGTTTCGCTTGCCTTGTTGGCTTGTAGCCCTCTTGGAGCACAGCATTTTTCGGGTGGAAGTGGCACTGCCGGCGACCCCTATAAGGTGAGCAATGTGGCCGACTTGGCCGAGCTCGATAGCCTTGTCAACGTCAATAATGCCAAGGGAAAGTTTTTTAAGCTCACTTGCGACATTGCAACTCCTGTGACTCGCATGGTTGGCTCAGAGGGAGTGTTTAGTGGCCATTTCGATGGCGAAGGACACACCATCAATCTTGCTATCGAGAGCGAAGAGAGCTATATAGGGCTTTTTGGCACAACCACTCATGCCACTATCAAAAATTTGATAGTGGAGGGCTACATTCATGCCGGCAATTCGGTGGCAGCAGTGGTGGGCAACCCCTCGTCGGGAACGCTCATCGAGAATGTTGTGAACTATGCCGAAGTCAAGGGCAAGGTCTATGTGGGCGGTGTTGCCGGGCAAATTGTTTCGCAAAAAAAAGGTGGCACGGTGGGTGTCACGGTTCGCAACTGCGTGAACTATGGCACTATCTATGGGCAGTCGATTGTAGGCGGTGTAGTGGGCTACTCGGGCCAGCAAGTGGGCAATGTGCTTGAGCGGTTGGTCAACTATGGCCACGTTGATGGTGGCAACAGACGCATGGGCGGTGTAGTGGGCAATCCGCTATATAACGATGTGGTGAAAGGGCTCATCAACATGGGCACAATAGGCAATATCGAGATTTCGGGAGTGATGGGCAATGCCAATCCCACCACGCAAGCCGAGTTGTATTATGACTGCCAATATTCGCCCTCACAAGCCGAGATTTCATCGCAGTGCAAAAACACGGCTCAATTGTTGGGCAATGCCATGCGCAGCGAGGAACAGGCCAGCATGTTCAATGAGAGTTATTGGTGTTTTGAAGAGGGCATGTTGCCACGTCTCAAAATGCAGGGACAGGAACACTCACCGCGTGCCGTTCTCTATGCCACGCCATTGTTGCTTGAGGCAGGTAACACTGTGCTCGATGTGAAGGCACCCTTCAAGGTTAAAACCGATGGGGGAGTGGAATGGAAAGCTCAAAATGGCAAGGTCGAAATCACGTCCACCGGCATGGCCTATCCCAAGGAAGTGGGGCAGGAAGTGCTCATGGCTACCTATAAGGGCTACAGCCGCTCAATAGCTATCAACATCACCAAGGCCTCTGCCATTGATGAGGTGAAAGCCGATGATAGGTTGCATGGCGATGCTTGGTTCACGGTGATGGGCGTGCCCATTCAACGCCCCACCCATGCCGGCATCTATATTCACAACGGTAAAAAAGTGATAATCCCTTAATCGCAATATCCTTTCTAATACCCAAAAGGAGAGAACACCCCACCACAGGGAAGTTCTCTCCTTTTAGCTATTGGATAGTTGTTGCATGCAATAATTACTTTTTGCCTTTTTTACCCTTTTTGGTTTTCTTGCCAGTTGATGTGTTTTTGCTTGAAGCAGAGGTTGTGGCCGGCTTGCCGGCGTTGATGTAGGCGGCATAGTGTTGCTTGATGGCTGGCAACTCCTTTTGAATAGCGGCAATGCGCTTGCTGTCGCTGGGGTGGTCGCTCATGAATTCAGGCACCTTGGCTGTGCCCGAAACTGCCATCTTTTGCCAAAACGCGAGTGCCACATCGGGGTTGTAGCCTGCCAGCGACATGAGCACAAGCCCCATTTTGTCGGCTTCGCTCTCGTGCTTGCGCGAGTAGGGGAGCATCACGCCATAGTTGGCTCCCAAGCCATACACTTGATTGGCAACGGCTTGTGTGGCACTGCTCTTGCCTTGGGTGAGCAAGCCCACGGCGCTTGCGCCATATTGGGCGAGCACTTGCTGACTCATGCGCTCGTTGCTGTGCTTGGCCACTGCATGTGCAACCTCATGACCCAAAACCACGGCAAGCTCGTCGTCGCTCTTCACAATTTTCATGAGTCCCTCATACACCACAATTTTGCCTCCGGGCATGCAAAAGGCATTGATTTGGTCGTTTTTCACGAGGTTAAACTCCCATGCAAAGTTTTGAAGTTCGCTCGACAGACCGTTGTTTTTGAGATAGGACTCGGTGGCGGCTGCGATTTTGCGCCCCACACGGATCACTTGCTCGCTTTGAGTTTTTTCGCCCGAAATGGTTGCCGACTTCATGTAGCTTGCATATTGGGTGAGACTGGCTTGTAGCACTTCGCTGTCGGAGACGAGGTTGAGTTGCCTGCGACCGGTGATGGGCACCGATCCACAGCTATTGAGTAGCATGGCTGTCGCAGCCAGCATGATGGCAATTTTTTTCATTTTTTGTAGAATATAAAAAAATATAGTTATTTTAGTTTTTAAATCAAAAGGACCACTATATTAGTGGGTGTGCACGCGCTGAGTGGGTGGCAGGGCTTGGTTGCGCTCATCAACAGCTTCAACCACAGTCCTGGCCAGCTCAATAAACGACTTGCCCGACACGCTGTTTTGCAACGTCACGGGCACGCCATCGTCGCCACCCTTGCAAATGCCTGCCACAAGGGGCACTTGCCCAAGCAGTTTCACGCCTAAGGTTTCGGCAAGTTTTTTGCCTCCATCTTTGCCAAAAATGAAATATTTCTCGTCGGGGTGAGAAGCAGGCGTGAACCACGACATGTTTTCGACAATGCCCAGTACGGGCACATTGACTTGCTCGCCCAAAAACATGCTGATGCCCTTGCGTGCATCGGCAAGAGCCACTTCTTGAGGGGTTGTCACCACAATCGCGCCGGTGATGCCCAAAGTTTGCACCAGTGTGAGGTGAATGTCGCTTGTGCCCGGGGGCATGTCGATGACGAAGTAGTCGAGCTCGCCCCAATTGGCATCGGCAATGAGTTGCTTGAGAGCACCGCTTGCCATGGCTCCACGCCACAACACTGCTTTTTCTTTATCGACCACAAAGCCAATTGAAAGCAGTTTCACACCATATTTCTCGGCTGGTAAAATCTTGTTTTTGCCATCAATTTCTTCCATGTAGAGTTGCTGGTCTTCAACGCCAAACATTTTGGGCACGCTGGGACCAAAAATGTCGGCATCGAGCAGTCCCACTTTGTAGCCCAGCTGAGCCAACGAAACGGCAAGGTTGCTGGCCACGGTCGACTTGCCCACACCGCCTTTGCCCGACGACACGCCAATGATGTTTTTCACGCCCGGCAGTGGATTCTCGGCTTTGGGTTTGGGGGCAACACGGGTTTTAACGGCAATGTTGCCTTTGATTTCAACATGGTCGCCCACATGCGATGTGATAGCGACCTCGGAGGCACGCACCAGCGACTTGATGAAGGGGTTGGTGGGCTTGTCAAACATGAGCGAGAACGACACTTTGTTGCCCTCGATGCGCATGTCGTCTTCGACCATGCCCATGGTCACGATGTCTTGGCCTGCGCCAGGGTAGCGCACTGTTTTGAGTGCATCTAAGATGAGATTAGGATATAAAGTCTGTTTCATTTTAGTCTATATTATAGTGAATGAGTTGTGTGAGCAATGCAAGTGTGTTCACGGCTTGCGAGGCTTGAATAGCTGTGGCATCTCAATGATTCCGCGCCCATAACTGCGATAGCTGTCGGGCTCAATTTCAATGTCGGGTTCTTGCAACTCGATGTTGTGGGGCAAGTGAAACTTGATGTATTTGATGGTGAGCCCACGTTCAAGCCATTGCCGCTCATAGTGGGTTTTAATGCCCAAAATTTCATCGGTCTGATTGCTGTTGTAGAGGTCGCCGGTGTCTACTTCCACAGGCAATTGGTTGAGCTCAACAAGGGCATGAGTATAGGTGTAAAGAAAGGGACTGTCGGTTTTGAGGTGAACCAATCCGCCGTCTTTCAATATTTTGCGATAGTTGTTCAAGAATCGGGTTGAGGTGAGCCGCTTGTTCACCTTTTTCATTTGAGGGTCGGGGAAGGTGATCCATATTTCCGACACTTCGCCAGGGGCAAACATGCGGTCGATAATCTCGATGCTCGTGCGCAGGAATGCAACATTGGTGAGTTGTTCCTCTTCTACCATCTTGGCACCGGTCCACATGCGCGCACCCTTGATGTCAACGCCAATGTAGTTTTTGTTGGGAAATCGCTTGCCCAGCCCCACGGCATATTCTCCCTTGCCACAACCCAATTCGAGCACAATGGGGTTGCTGTTGTGAAAATAGTTGCTGTTCCAGTTGCCCTTGATGGGGATAGGTTGGTTCTCGGCTATCGAGAACGGGAATTGAAAGACGCAATGAAACGTCTCCATGTCGGCAAATTTCTTGAGTTTGTTCTTTCCCATTTATTTAATGATGACTTTGTGGGTCGCACCATCGATGCGAATCATGTAAATACCAGAGTTGAGATTGCTATATTGGTTGTGGCCGGATTGCACGGTGAGGTGAGTGGACATGCCGCTCAGGGTCACAAGCTGTGCTGTGGTGGCCTTGTAGCTTTCGATGATGAGCACGCCTCCTTGCACCAACACTTGGGCGGTTTTGGCTGCAATGTTGTCTACTCCCAGTGTGTTGGCCACTTGCACGGTGGTGGGAGCGGCAAAGTAGCTCTCACCATTGGCACAAGCCACAACAATGTTGTCGATAATCACGGTGGAGCGCATGTCGAGGTTGTCGTTGGCTGTCACCTTCAAGCGCATGATGCTTCCATCGCCAGCTTCGATTTCACTGGTTGCGCTTGAATAGCACAGCACGCGAGTGGTTGCCTGTGGGTTGGTGTGGGGAGCAAATTGATGAGCATTGGTGCGCTGAGTGGAGACCATGCTACCGGGCACAATCTCCATGCCTTTGGGCAGGTGCAAGTCGCATTGCAAGGCTGTGTAGTTGAGTGTGTTGTTGAGTTTTAGTTCAAGTTCACAAGTCTTTCCGGGCTCTATTTTAATGTCGGCAATGCTCAACTCGTCTTCGGTGCTCACCATGTCGGGTTTCATCACCATTGCAGGATCTTGTGTGAGTGCCATTTTGCCCAATTGCTTGGCATCGTTGTCGTTGATAGTGCCATTGTTGTCGAGGTCGGCCACGTCAAAAATGAAGGTGCCTGCGCTCTTGCCTTGCTGATAGTTGAATATCGACACGAGGTCGGCTACGTTTACAAATCCATCGTCGTTCACGTCGCCTTGCAGGTTGGTGCGCCTAATGGCAAATTCTCGCCATTGGTCGGCTTTTTGGTAGTCTTGTGAGTTGACTTGGAGTTCTACTCTTGATTGCTCAATTCCAGCCCACACTTGCTCGCCCAATTCGGGTGCAATCGAGGCACGCGAATGTATGGTTTTGAGTGCAGTCATGCCTGCCATGGCTTGAGTGCCTATATAGTTGAGCGTTGAGGGCAAGTTGAGCTGTTGCACTCCTGCCATGTTGTAGAAGGCATAGTCGCCTATTGCAACAAGGTTGTTGCTTAGCTCCATGTTATTGACATGTTGAAGTCCTGCCAGCATGAAGTTGCCCACCGAGGTGAGAAGGCCGGGCAATGCAATGTCTTTTACCATTGAGTCTTGATAAAAAGAGCCATCGCCCAATGTCTCGACGCTTGCAGGCAACTTGATTTGGGTGATGGGAGTGTTGGCAAAGGCCCAATCGCCCACTTTTTTAAGGTGCTGCAAGCCACTCAAGTTGGCATTGGCAAGCGATGTGTTGATAAAGGCTTCGTGCCCAATGCTGTGTAGCTTGCTTTGATTGCCAAGGTCGATGCCACGGAGAGCTGTACAACCACTAAAGGCTTGATCGCCGATAGTTGTCACGTTGCTCGACAGGGCCACTTGGCTCAGTTTCTCATCGCCCTTAAAGGCTGCTGTGGGCACATGGGCTTGAGCTATGACAGCAGTGGTGAGGCTTTTGCATTGCGAGTAGGCTCCTTCACCCATTTTGGTGATAGTGGGGGACAGATTAACTTCGGTGAGGGCTGTTGCCGTGAAAGCATAGCTCCCTATTGAATCGAGCGTGGCAGGTAACTCTATCGATCGCAACTTGTTGCAACCGGCAAAGGCGGCAAAGCCTATTGTTTTGAGGTCTTGTGGCAACACAATCCGTGTGAGCGGTTTGCCCATGAAGCAGGTGGCAGGCAATGTCGCAGCTTCAAATTCTTGTTGGTTGCCAATGAGAGGGGCTTGGGTATTTGTATAGGCAACGATAGAAGCCTCTTTCATGTCGATGTGGGAGAGTTGGTTGAGGTTCTCGGCGATGAACATGAAGTCGCGGGCATCGAGAGTGCCCTTGAGAGTGAGCGAGGTGGTGTTGAGGTCGCTAATGCGTTGCGACAGTGTGCCTGCAATGTTGGTTATGGTGGTCGCCCATGATTCAAGCGCAAAAGTAGCTACTATGATGGAGAGTATGATTTTGTGCATAGAAGTTTCGTTGATTATATTACAAATTTAGTGATAATATCTTTGATTCTTATTAGAATAGAACGGATATTTTCCAAGATTAGTATATCAAAAATCGTGTTCCGGCCCCGTTGCATTGGGCCGGAACACGATTTTATAGAAGTTCTATTAGTTTCTTGCTCTTGGTGTTTAGGGAATCGCTACTTTAAAGCTCTCGCCATTCACCCTCACCACATAGAAGCCTGTGCCGAGGTCGCTATATTCGTTGATGCCGGCTTTCACGTCGAGGTGGTGGCTTGTGCCGTTCATTGCCACAAGTTGGGCGGTAGCTTGGCTATTGCTCTTGATGATGAGCACGCCTTGTTGCACCCACACTTGTGTGTAGTGGGCTGTGAGGTTGTCGACTCCACTCACGTTGTTGACCTGTGCTGTTGTGCCTTGAGCCTCCATTCTGTTGAGCTCGGGCGTGATAAAGAGCACGTTGGCTATGCTTATTGGGCTTTGCCTGGCAAGGGTGGCACCGGCTTTTACTTTGAGTTTGAGCAAAGCTCCCTCATGGCCTGTGATGGTTGCGCCTTGGGTTGAATAGCCCACAATGCGTGTTGTGTTGCCATCGGCTTGCAGGCGATGGGCAAAAGTGTGTTGCTCCACTCGCTCGGCAGGCACTATTTCGCCCGACACGATTTCCAACCCTTGTGGCATCACGAGGTCAAATTGCAGGGTCACATAGCTTTGCTTGTTGTTGAGTTTGATTTCAATGTCTTGTGTTTCTTCGGGCTTGATGGCGATGTCGGCAAGTGTGAGCTTGTCGGTAGTGGCTTGTGTGGTGGGAGAGGTGTTACCCTTGCCTTGTAGCATGATGTCAATGGCGTTGGCCACGTCGCCGGCGTCAAAAATGCCATTTTTGTCAATATCGGCATTCACTGCGTTGAAAGGCGATGGACTGCCTCCCAAAATCTTGTCGGTGAGGGTGGTTGCATCGTTCACATCGACAATGCCATCTTCATTCACGTCGCCCGGCATGTAGGCAACGCGCAACGCAAAGTCTTTCCATTGCAAGGCTTGGGCATAGAGAGGGGCAACACTCGATTGTGGCACGTCGAGCACCACTTTTTGAGGGTTGATGCCAGCCCACACTTCGCTACCCAATGTGGGCACAATAGTGGGCAGTGCTTTGATGCCCGTGAGTGCAGTCATGCCTGCCATGGCTTGGGTGCCAATGTGGGTGATTGTAGAGGGAATCACAATGCTTGGGCAACGATTCCAGTTGTATAGGGCATAGTCATCGATAATGGTCATTCCTTTGGGCACGATATTGTCGCTTGTCATGGCCTCGCAACCTGCAAGCATGTAGGCCGACATGTGATTGAGGCTTGATGGCAAATTGAGTTGCGACAATTGGCTGTTGTAGTAAAAAGCACCATCGCCCACATGCTTGATGGTGGAGGGCAATTTCACTTGTTGCAAGTCGCTGTTCATGGCCAAGGCCCAGTTGCCTATGCTACCCAGTTGCTGCAGTGGCGTGAAATCAAGGTTTGTGATGCCACAGCCCAGCAGGGCTTCGTTTCCTATTGAGGTAATGGACATTTTGCCGGTAAATTCAATTGTGCTGAGCGCAGTGCACGCTTTCAATGCTCCATTGCCCAGCTTGGTCACGCCACTGCCCATGGTGAGGGTCGTGAGCCGTGAGTCGCCCATGAAGCAGTCATCGCCCAGTGTGGCATTGGGCACTGTGGCATTGGCGAGATTGGGGCAGTGGGCAAAAGCTCCATCGCCTGCAATTTTCACGCTTGCAGGCAGTGCAATGCTTGTGAGCCCGGTGGCATTGAAGGCATAAGGGGCTATAGAGTCGACTGTGGCAGGCAACACAATGTTGTTGAGGTTGCTACAACCTGCAAAAGCCCCACTGCCAATCGCCTTAAGATTGGAGGGCAACTTCATGCTCTTCAACTTCATGCCAAAAAAGCTATAGCAGGGAATTGTGTGGGCTTCATAGTTGAGAGTTAAAGCAAAGAGTGGCGTCTCATTGTTGCCATAGGCTATGATAGTGGCTTGCGAGAGGTCTATATCTTCGAGTTTGTTGAGATTGTCGGCTATAAACTTGAAGTCGCGTGCATCAAGAGTCCCCTTGATGGTGAGCGAGGTTATATCGTGATTGCCGATGCGACCCGATAGCGACCCGGCTTGATTGGTAACCTCAATGGCCCATGCTTGCAACCCTATAAGAGCTAAAACAGCGGTGAATATAAATTTTGGCATAACTCTATCATTACTAATGAACTGCAAAGTTAGCAATAATATTTCATTTATGCTACACCATTTTTCCTGCAGGGCTTTTTCCTGACTTCGTCACTCAAAAAAAGAAACAACCACTCCATCAAATCATTGGAGCGGTTGCTTCTTGTGTTTTGTTTCTTGTTGTTGTGCGAGTTTAAAACTATCTCGGCAACAAATCAAGGAATAGGGCTTCTCTTAGTTTTGCTCTTTTTCTTCGGCAGCAATCACATTGATGAATGTGTGACCTGCACGTTGTTGGAACTCTACTGTTCCGTCAACAAGTGCATAGAGGGTGTGGTCTTTACCCATGCCCACGTTCACGCCAGGACGATTTACTGTGCCACGTTGACGGCGAATGATGTTACCTGCTTTAGCAAATTGACCACCAAAAAGTTTAACGCCGAGACGTTTGCTATGAGACTCGCGGCCGTTCTTGGTACTACTTTGACCTTTTTTATGTGCCATAATCTGTTAAAATTTTTAGGGGTTAAGCAATTACTTCTTTAATCACGAGTTCGGTGAATTGTTGGCGGTGACCATTCAAGCGACGATAGCCTTTGCGACGACGTTTCTTGAACACAATCACGTGTTCACCTTTCACGAGTGGAGTTTTCACTTCACACACTACTTTTGCACCTTCTACAGTGGGTGCACCCACTTTTACTGCACCATCGGCATCGATGAGGAGAACTTTGTCAAATTCTACTGAATCGCCTTCATTCTTCTCGTCCATGTGATGAACAAACAATTTCTTGCCGGCTTCGGCTTTGAATTGTTGTCCTTGAATTTCTACAATTGCGTACATTAATTCATTGTATATTACAAGTTAAACCGTGCGGCGGCAATCCATTAGCAGAATTGCACTTTGTCGAGCCTTTCGGAAAATTCGACTGCAAAGATACTAATTTTCAATTCAATGACAAAATTTTTATCAAAAAGCAGGAAAAAAATTACGCATGAGAGAGTGTTGGAGGGACTATCCCTATCATAACTCCTTTAACTCCAGTCTCCTTCACTCCTCAACAATCTACTTGTTGCTTTTGTAGTTGTCGATCACAATGAGGTTGCCTATGCTTGTGCCTCCATATTCTTCTCCTGCCTCATAGGTGCCGAAGTATTTATATAAACCCGGGGTGAGCTTCTTGCCAGAGTTGTCTTTGAGGTCCCACACCAAGGGGAAAGTGCTTGTGGTTTTGCTCCACAGCAGTTTTCCGCTGGCATCGGTCACTTTCACTGTCATGTTGGGAGTGGTTGCCAATTGGTGGTCGATGGTGAATGTGGCTTGGTCGATAGCAGGAGTTTCTTCGACATCGAGTTGGGCTTTGCTGGTAGGTCCCACAATGAATGCGATGGTCTTGCTGGCAGAGTTTCCGGTGGCATCACACAGGCTAAATGTGATGGTGTGCTTGCCGGGCTCGAGATTGCTCATGGGCATGGCCAAGCTCATGCTCTTGCCGCTATTTTCAATGGTAGCAAAGTTGGCAACACCTTGATAGTTGTTTTTGCCTCCATCGAGAATGAGGGTCATGGCATTGCCTGGCGACACGGTTTGGCTGTTGATGGCCATGTTGTCGGTGGCTGTGATGTAGAGTGTTGAGTTGGGCGACACGGTTTCTCCCTCGGCAAAGCTACTCTCGTCGTTGAAATACATGCTTGTGATGGCAGGAGCCTCGTTGTCGGGGTTGGTGATAGCTGCAGGGGAGTAGGGGTTGATAGTGAGAGCTTCATATCGGCCGTTCACCATTTCTTCGGTGTTGTCTTGGTGGGCATAGGCACACAACAGGGCAGTTGCTCCTTGGGCTTGCACATGGCGGGGCACCGTGAGGTTGATTTTAAACACACCATTGTTGACGCGAGCTTTCACACGAGCCAGCAAAGCACGGGGATAGGTGATGGTGCGTGTGATGCTGGCATATTTCACGTCAAGATATTTCTCGGCCTTGTCGTAGAGCGAAACATACACGTCGCCATTAAAATCTTTGTCGATCATCTTCTTGTCGCTTTCCCTCACTTCTCCCTCAATAGTGAGAGTTTGCAAGGCGCGAGTGCTTGTGGGTTGGTTGTGTTCTACATTAGCGTTGTTAATCTTCACAATCTTGATGAAAGGCTTGGGGTAGTTGATGGCCATGGCAGGGTCGCCCAGCAAGAAAAACGACATCTTGTTGCGATTAAACTCGCTGTCCGACAATCCTCCAGTGTTTTTGGGTTGCTTGGCAATCATGTAGGCATCGCCCAATCGTGGCATTTTGCCTGTTTTGTTAAATGAAAATAGGTTTTTAATAAACAGGTTGTTGAGCAAGTCGTTGTTGGTGGCATAAACTTGTCGTGAAGAGGTGAAAAGGGCTATGGCGCCACCATTGCGAGCATGAAACATGGTCTCGGCAATGCCACGATGGTCGCTATCGTAGCGTGCCACGTCGCAACAAGCAGTGGTGGCAATGGGCTGATGTTGATAGGTGATGCTGGTCACATCGGAGTTTTTCCACATGTTGGAGGTTTTGGTAAACCCAGTGGCTCCGGCATGGCCCACATAGGTGCTAAAATATTGACCGGCTTTGAGCATCTCTATCATGTGGTTGCGTGCCTCGATGGCTGTGCGGTTTTGTTCGGTGATGCCCGGTTCGGTTAAATTGGAAGCTTTGGGGAACATGGGCACATAGGCCTTGTCGGCAAACATGCCCGTCACGAGCGTGGTGTCGAGCAAGTTGGCGATGCCCTCGGCTTGGAAGATGTGCAGGTTTTTATCGCCTTGGTCGGCTGTGAGCATCACATTGTTGCGCCACACGCCATAGTCGGGGTTGTTGATATAGTTGAGCAACTTGTCGACATCTGATTTAGCTTCTTGGGGGCTTGCCGAAGGAATGCGGCCCACGCCCAAGCACATGCTTGAGGCAGGAATGTCGTTGCCCGAATTGTCGTCGAGCATGGCAAAGAAGTCGTCGCTCACATAGGAGTGGTCTTCGTTGTTGCTAATGGTGTTTTCAAAGGTGATGATGCGGTGGGCTTTGTTGGTGGTGATGCCACGGTTGTCAAAGGAGCCACAGCCAAACATCAAGAAATATTTATACTTGAGTGGGTTGCGGTCATAGAACATTTTGTTCATGAGACGCACTGCCATGGCATCGGGGGCACCACTTGAAAACTCGTTGAACACTTGTTGCTCGTCGAGTACATGCACGGTCATGCCATCTTTGCGCTCGTGAAATTTGGCAATGCGTTCGGCCTGTGCCTTGAGCGTGCTGTTGGTGAGAATGATCATGCTGGGGTCGGCCATGCCATGAATGTTTTGATTGGCCACGTCTTCATGTCCGGCTATTTTGAGCAACTCGCCTTGTGGGTCAAAGGCAATGAATTGCGACGACTGCTTCTCGATGCCGGGGCACAGGGTGGCTATATTGTGGCCTTGTGCATCAACATTGGTGCTATATTGATATTGCACGGGAGTGCCCTCTTTGTCGATGTTCCACACAATGAGATTGCTGGCGGTGCTGTTGTCGATGCAAATGCGGTCGGTTTTCTTGATGTTGGCGAATCCCATTCTCACTTGGCTATTTTTGCCCGATGAGAGTGCATTTTTGTGTTGATAGGACAAAATGAAATAGTCGAGCCTTGCCCAGTCGATCTCTCCGTGCCTGTTGAGCACGGCTGGCTCAAATTGGCCATAGTCGTTGTGAGTTTTGGGTGTCACCATTGCCACGGGGCTTGCTGTGTTGTAGAACACAAAGGCCGACGAGGGATAGGAAATGCGGGCATCACGAGTTTCAAAAACGGCACTATCGCCCTTGGCACTGCTGCCCTTGGGGTGCAAGATGCTTTCAACAAACGAGATGCTAATGTCGGAAACATGCACAGCCAAGCACGTCTGCACAGCAATGGGCTGTTGTGGGCACAGTCCGGGCAGGTGATAGTCGAAGCGTTTCACTTCTTTGATGTTTTCGCCCAGCAGTTGCTTGCCCGAGTAGCTTGGCGTGTAGAGTTCGCGCTCGTGATAAAAATAGTCGTAGCTATTGGATAGTTGCATGCCTGTGGTGGGTGTTGTGCCTGCATCAATGCTCACGATGAGGTCGGGACCACCTTCGGTCACAAAATAGTAGCCATGGGTTGAATAGGCATTGATGTTGCGTGTGAAGTGGGGCTTGGTGTCGACTCCTTCAAAGGAGAATCTCACAGGCCCTTGGGCATAGAAGCACAGTTTGTCATCACTGCGATACACGGGCACTTGCACAAGGTCGTCGACAGCTTTGCCATCGAGCACTTCGCTCAGCATGTAGCCCCCAGAGCCATATATTCTCACGTTGGCAAGGCTCGAAAACCCCATGTTGGTCACCTCTTGTTGGGTGAGTTGATACACACCACTTGCGGGTATTTTAATTTTCACCCACTTGCCCGTGGCAAGTTTTGATGTGGTGGCATATTTTGATGGGTTAAAGGCTTGAAGGCTATTGGGCGATAACCAACTCAAAATGAGAAGTCCTAAGATTGAGAGGAGATGTCTTGTGTGCATAGCTTTAATATCTTGGTGCGTTTGTTATATTCATTTAATTCTCACTGTGAGCGACGGTTGGGCATTGAGTTGTGCCGTGATGGTTTCGCCAATGGCAAGCGTGTGCTTGCTGGTGTTGTTGCTAATGGCCAAAATGTCGCCCATCTTGAGAGTGAAATATTGGCTGGCTTGCTCAATGAGGTGGTCGAGGTCGATGTGCATGGCTTGTGAGTCAAAGCTATCGACCTGTTGCTCTCCAACAAAGGTGTTGATGTGCAAGTGGGTGCTCGAAGCCGGCAGTTGCACAAAGTCGCCCAGCAAGAAAGAACCGTCAAAGGCGGTGTGGCGAGCGTCGAAATCGTGCAAAGTGCTTTGAGACTCCTGTGGCTTCACAACAAGACTTGCCGCCACAGCATCGCAATAGCGGTGGGCAAAGCGACTGGCAATATTTTTGCCCAGTCGGCCTATGCGCACGGCAAGGGTGGTGTGAATTGCAAAGCTACTGGCAAAGTCGGGAATGAAAAAAGGCTTGTTGCTCAGCAATATCGATGAGTCGGTTGCAAGCAACATGGTTAATGGTTGCTTGGACTCTCCAATTGCAGGGCAATTACCTTCTATTTTAATCACTTTCACTGTGTTGTGTAGCTCTAATGTTGTTGTTTCTATTTATTACACTTTTGCTCGTCCATGCGATTATACATGAGTGCAAGGTGAGCATAGATTGAAGTGTTTTGAATCACAATGTGGGCAGGGGCCTTGATGCGAAATGGAGTGAAATTCCATATTGCAGTGATGCCGTCGGCCATCACAATGTCGGCAGCGGCTTGCGACTGCTCGGCTGGCACTGCCAGCACAGCGATAGACACACCATATTTTTGTTGGCATTCTTGCAATAGGGCAATGTCGTAGATGGGCACATTGCCAATGCTCTTGCCCGTGAGTTGCTTGTCGATGTCAAATCCTGCCACGATGTTGAGCCCATATTGGGCGAGGCCCACATCTTGAATGAGCGCAGCTCCAAGGCTGCCCACTCCAATCATGAAAGCATCGTGCTTGCGCTTGAAGCCCAAAAAATCGACAAGTTCTTTCATCAGCGACGACACTTCATAGCCTATGCGTGTTTTTCCCTTGATGTTGAGAAACGATAGGTCTTTGGCAATTTGAGAGGCATCTACATTGATTTCTTTGGCAATTTGTGTTGAAGAAACATATTCAATTTTTTTGTTTTTGAGCATCTCAACATAGGCCAAATACCAAGGCAATCTCCTGAGTGTGGGCTCAGGTAGCATCATCTTGGTTGTGTGTTTAATTTCGCTCATTTGCTGTGCCTCAATTGTTGTTTTCGACAAGCTTGTCGTGCTATAAATGCGTAAAATTAAATAAAAATATTGAACCCTGCAAAATCACGTTTTGATTCACAGGGCTATGCAAGCTCGTGCACCCATCAGTCGGTTACTGCAATTTTCTTTGCTTTGCTCGACTCATGCACGCCATCGCTTGATACCGAAGCACGATACACGTAAATGCCACGTGGCACTCTTGCACCGGTCTTGTTGGTCAAGTTCCATGTAATGGGGAAGCTTGTGAACATGTCGCTGCGCCCCTTCTGGGTGGTGCTCCACACTTCGCGTCCCAAGAGGTCATAAACTTCAATTTTCACTGTGAGAGAAGCCTCGGGACGATTGTGCTTGATGAAGAAGTTGGCTTCGGTTGATGCAGGGTTGGCGTCGGTGTATACATCTACCAAATTGGGTTTCAAGCCCGTGACAACATTAAACGAAATTGTTTTTTCCGAAGAGTTGTTGAACACGTCCCACACCTTGAGTCGCAGGGAGTGATGCCCAGCCTTGAGGTCTTTGAGTTGATAGGTGATGGTGCCGGCATTGCTACCATTTTGTGTGGTGATGGGCGAGAAGAATGTGGCCACATCGTTAAACGTGGTTTTCTCGTCGAGCGTGATGGTCATGCTATGCCCAATGCCACTTGTCGAGAGGTTGATGCCCGAAGCATCGTCGATAGAGGCAAGCAACAAGGGCGACTCATTCACCTTGTCGCCATCTTTAAACTCTTGTGAGTTGAGCCCCAATGAGCCGATGTTGGGACCAATGGTGTCGGCTTTGACTGTGTCGTCATAGCCATAGATGAAAAAGTTGGAATTTGCACCCATAGCTTCAACCGAACCTCCATTCCACTTGTTGGCATCAAGATTGTGGTTGTCGTAGGCATAGAGGTTGATGAGCGATGGGCTGAAGTTGTCGACCGTAGCCACAATCTCGGAAGGCACGGTGATGCTGAAACTAAATTCTCCTTGTCTCACCGTGTCAAGTTTCACAGCAAGTTTATTGCTTCGGTCTTGGAATGCATATTCTTTGCCATCAGTGCCATAGCCATGTGTGACAACCGACTTTTCGCAATCATATAAGGTGGCAATGATGGGGCCATTGAAGTTTACCTTGTTGCCGGCAGGGTCGAGCACCTCGCCAGCAAAGGTGAGTGTTTGTCGAGCCTTAAATACAGGCATGTTGTTGGGGGCGATGGCTTGGCCATTGATGGTGTTGATTTTGATTTTGTGGGTGGGCAATGCCGGGCGCATGGCAGGGTCGCCAAACAAGAAGTAGCGAGCATTGTTGTTCTCGCTCTTCGATGCCGTTGACTGGCGATAGGAGTTTTTGCCCAAGCGCACAATATCGCCCAATCGATTGTAATGGCCTTGGGCGTCGCGTTTGAAAATGTAGGGAATGGTGTGGTTGCGCAACTTGCTGTTTTGCTCAATATACACCAGTCGTGGGGTGCTCACCAATGCAATGGCACCACCTTGCGGATTCAAGAATACCGATTCTCCACACGAGGTGGCAATAGCGTCATATCGGGTGAACTCGCAAGTAGCAGTGTAGAGAATGGGGAGGCGACGATAATAGAGGTTTTCGGCAACGTCGGTCTTGGAAAGCAATCCCTCGCCAGTCCATGCATAGGGGCCTGCGTGCCCCATGTAGTTCCACCACACTATGCCCTCTTCCAGCAACCTAAACATCTTGTTGCGAGCGTCGGGATAGAATCGTCCTGCTCCTTGGCTTTGAGCTGTGAAGGCATCGAGATACACTTTGTTGTACACAAATTGGTTTCCGCCATTTTTCTTGCACAAGCTAATGGCTGTGTCGCTTTGCTCCATGAAGCGAGCATATTCCTCATCGTCGGCCACGTCAAGAAAATTATTTTTCCACGACGTGTTGTTGGGCTTGGTGACATAGGCTATGAGTTTGTCGACCGCCACTTTTGCCTCGTTCACGGTTTTCACCGGGAAACGCCCCACGGCAATGTCGAGGTCATAGTTTTCAAACATCGGCCCCGAGTTGTCGCTTAGCACAGCAACAGGGTCGTCGGAGGAGTAGGAGGCATTTTCGGTGTTGCTCACCTTGGTTTGCCAAGTGAGTAGCATGGGGTGGCTTGAAGTTTTCACCGCGCTTGATATTTGACGGTTGTCGTAGCTTCCATTGCCCATGAGCAACAGGTAGCCCAGTTTGTGTCCCTTTTCATCGGCTCCACGGTCATAGAAGTGCTTGCATAGCATGCGATAGGCCATGTAGTCGGGGGTGCCGCTTGAAAATTCATTAAAAATCTTGTTTTGGTCAACAACGAGCACACGCATCGAGTCGGTCGACTCGTGTAGTTGAGCCACACGGCTGGCTTGAGCCAAAAATTCGGTTGGCGCAATGATAATCATGTCGGGGGTGGGCTCGGCGTGCAAGTTTTGGTTGCCCACTTGTGCCACCATTTCGGGGGCAGGAAAGCTGCCATTATCGTTAAAGGCAATATATTCGCGATAGCCACCCGTTGCTGGCGAGAATTGTGCTGTGGCACCATTGAGGGTTGTGTTCATAGCCACAGGGGTGTGAGAGGTGGTAACGTCCCAAATGTGGGTTGCGCTGCTTGCACCAGCAACTCGATAGGTCGTGCCCATGCCACCATTCATGTCTCCCCAAGCTATTTTGCCATTATCGAGAGCGAGGTCGCGCTTGTAGTTGACTGTGATGTAGTTGAGGCGTGCAAGGTTGGGGGTTGATGTGCTGGCATAGTTCACAGTATAGGTGAGAGCATGGGTGCCTGCCAAGTTGAAAGTTTTGGAGGAGGTGCTCGTTATGTAGTGCACATGAGAGTTGCTGCTATTGGCGATGTTGTCTTTTTCGGTTGATGGCAAATTGGTGCCGTTATATTGAAATGAAACTTTGGTGGGGCTGCCGGACTTGGCTGCAAATTGGGTTTGCACCACAACTTTGGTGTTGTCGAGCATTCCTGCCAAGTCAAACTTAAAGCCTTGTGTGTTGTTGTAACGAAAATCCTCACCCAGCAGTTCGCGCCCTGTTTCGCCGGGATTCACAATTTCTTGCTCATGAAAAATGCGCTCGGTGAAGGTGTTGGTGATGTTTTGCCCCGTAGCGCTATTGCTCAATTTGGTCACCGATAGGTCGCCATATTGTTCTTGGTCGGTTATGAAATAATAGCCGGCTGTGGCATAGGGGTGTTGCTCTTGCAGGAATGAGAGATCGCCTCTTTGAGTTTTCCAAGTAGTGGGACCTTGGGCATAAAACAATATTCTATCGCCACTGCGCAAGGTGGGCACTTGGGGCAGGTCGTCGGGAATTTGGTCGGAGAGAATTTCTGAAATTGGGGCACCGCCAAAGCCAAACACATGCACCTTGGTCAAGTTGCTAAATCCCCATTTCTTGATGTCGCTATTGGTGATGGCATAGATGCCACTATTGTTCACTTTCACCTTCACCCAACGGCCGGTTGCGAGCTTCGATGTGGCAACTCTGCTTTGTGGCGAGAATGCACTCATGTGGCTTGTGCTACCCAATGTGATTGTGACAATGAGTGAGAGAAGAGTGGTTATGTTGAAATTGAATATATGTTTCATTGTTGTTGAAAAACTTTCTCGGTTGTTCTTACTCGACATCATTATCTATGCTACCATTTTTTTTAAAAAAATGGTTGAGGCACATAGACACTTGTCGTCTATACATTAACGCAGGCACAGGTGCTTTATTGTGTGATTGTTGAGTGTGGTCTTTGTGTGACTTAGTGATTTCTACAGCAGTAAAATTACAATATTAATGTTTATTAACCTATTTTTAAGTTAGTACATCATTTTTGTTCTTTACTTTTGCTCAACCCAAACAGTTGATGGAAGCTGTTGTAATGCGAGTAATTGTTTATTGAGAAAAATGATCGGAACGAAATTTTTCGACTAAAACTATTGGTTCATTACTTTTTTATTGATTGTGAAACACATTTTTATTCATTAATTTTTATCTTTCATGAGAAGAAAACTCTTTTTGTTTGCGACGTTTCTATGTCTGATGCTCGTGTGCCCCGGTTTGGCCCATGGACAAAAGTCATGGGGATGGAACTTGCATGATGAGCAGACCAACGAAGCAGTTGGGCCATGCACGTTCGATGCCTCCAGCCCTGGCACGTTCAAGTTGCTCAAGCAGTCCGATGTTGGCGAGTTTGCCATTTCGGCAGGTGCTTTTATTGGTAAAACCTATTATGTGTATGCCTATCGCAGTGAGGGCGCGTCGGCACGTCCTATTGGTTTTGGAACCTATGATTTCACTACATTCAAGTATAGCGAAATTGCCGACTACAGCACCAATGCCACTCAATTGGTCGACATGACCTATGACTATAAAAACAAGGTGCTCTATGCTCTGGGCAAGCGTAGCACATCGTCCAATAGCTATTTGGTGAAAATAGACCCTTCTAATGGTCAAATGAGCGACGTTCAGAAACTCGACAAGACCTATTTAACGTTGGCTGCCGATAAAACCGGTCAACTCTATGCCATCGACAAAGATGGATTGCTGTTTAAGATTTCTGCCACAGGAGAGGGCGAAGATGCGGGTAGTAATGGCGATTTCATGCCCTTAGAATATCCACAATCCATGGCATTTGACCACACTTCGGGTGCTCTTGTGTGGGTGGTTCCCACTGAGCGTCAAGGAACTGTGGTTGTTAAAGTGAATCCTGCCGATGGCTCCTGTACCGAGTTGGGGACTCTCGAAAACGACCGCCAAATCGTGGGTCTCGACTTCCCCTATAGCACCGTCAATGCCGATGCCCCTGGAGCACTCTCTCAATTTAAGGCCGAAGCCACCTCTCCCGGTGCTCTCGAAGCCAAAATCTCGTTTACAGCTCCTGCCAAGACTGCTGGGGCTGGCGACTTAACCCCCTTCTCTGTGTTTATTTATCGCAACGGTGCCGAAATCCACAAAAAAGAAAATGTGAACCCCGGCGAAGCCATTACCTACACCGACAAGGTGAGCAAATTGGGCTCTTATACCTATAAAGCCTATGCCTATAATGCCGCTGGTCCGGGCGAAGAATCGGCTACAACCCTATTCTTGGGCGAGGATATTCCTGCCGAGGTTCAAAATATTCAACTTGTGCCCACCGATGGAGGAGGATGCAAGGTGTCGTGGACTGCTCCCACTGTGGGGCAAAATGGTGGCTACGTGCGCCCCAATCTCACCTATGACGTTGACCGCTTGCCCGATCAAGTGTCGATTGCCAAGGGCACCGATCAACTCATGGTTGAAGATAACAATATTCCCAAACTTGCAGTTTATCAATATCGCGTGACTCCAACAGGGCGCGAAAAAGGCCCCGAAGCCGTGTCGGCCACTCTTGTGCTGGGCTCAACCCACCAGTTGCCCTATGAGTGCAAGTTCACCCGAGGCGATATGCAACTGTGGAAAATCTATGATGCCAATGGCGATGGCATTAAATGGAATCACATCATGACCGACGAAGGTGTTGATTGTGGCGAAAACGAGAAAGAACCCTCCGACGACTGGTTGGTATCCTACCCTCTCAACATCAAGAAGGGTGTGAAATATAAGATTGAAATCATGGCTAAGGCCTATAGCGAAGAGTTGCCCGAAAAAATGTCGTTGCTCTTTGGCAAAGGCATGAATCAAGCCGACCTTGCAGCCTATGAAAAGGTGAGCGACTTTGTGGTTAAAAACCCCGAAGATGGCAAAGCACAAAAATATGTGGCCTATTACACCTCGACTCACGACTATGCCAAGAGTCTTGCCATTCACAAGACTTCCGACCCCGGGATGTTTAGACTCACCATCTATAGCATCAAGGTGAGTGAGGCCACCGAAGGCGAGCTCAAGGGCACTATTAAGTGTGGAGATGCCCCAGTGGCTGATGCCACGATTGCATTGCAAGGCACAGAGTTCTCCACTCGGTCGAGCGAGCAAGGCGCATGGAGCTTTGCCCGTGTGCCCGAGGGACGATACACTCTCGAGGCTACCAAAAAAGGATTTGCCAAACTCTCGCAAGAAATCAATGTGGTGAAAGACGAAACATTGCCCGTTGACTTGGTGATGACTCAATTAAAAACTATCACCATCACAGGTGCTGTGGCTGGTGCCGACAACAAGCCTTTGCAAGATGCCAAGGTGGTGTTGCGCGATGTGAAAGAGGGCAACGTGCTCACTGCTCACACCGTGGGCGATGGCTCATTTAAGGTTGAAAATGCCTTTGAGGGCGAATATGAAGTGACTGCCTCACACAGTGGTCTCAAAAATGCTTCGGCAACAGTGAAACTCACCGAAGCTCAAGCGGCAGTGGCAACTCTCACACTTGCCCCCAAGGCAGTGGCTCCTCGCTTGGTGAAAGCTACCGTGCAACCCGACAACAATGTGCTTGTCGGCTGGAAAGCTCCCATCGATGTCACTCGCGAGTTTTATCACAAGGGTGAGGGCGTGGCCAACATTGGCGTGTTCAACCCCACTCCTCGCAGCCTTGTGGGTGCCGTTTATCGTCACGACATGGCGCTCACCAAAGTGACTTGGAAAACCGATGTCACTCATGGTGCCCACAAGAGCGTAGACCTCGTGGTGCTTGCTCTCGACAGCAAAGGCAACCCCACAAGTCAAGTGCTCTATGAGCAAAAGAATATTGTTAATGTTGATAACGAATGGACAAGCTACGAACTCGAAAAGCCCTTTAACGTGAAGGGTGGTGCACTGGTGGCATTGTGCTACAATGGCAACTTAGACGTGTATGCCGATGCTGGCACTCGCGAAGGTCTTGAATTCAAGAAAAACACCTTTGGTTTCTGGGCCGACTACAAAACTGGAGCTTTTGAATATCTCGACCAGCACAACATGGAGAAAAACTTGCTCTTTGAAATTGAATATGGCGAATTGCTCCCCAATGGCGAGAGCATGACAACCGTTCAGTGCCAAAAGCAATATCAACTTGTGCGCCGCTCGCTCGCCAATGGTGGCGACTGGCAAGAAGTGGCTACCATGCCTGCCGAGACCATGAGCTACACCGACAAGAATTTTGCAACCCTGCCCATGGGCACCTATCAATATGGAGTGAAGAGCATCGTTGCCGATAGCGAGGTTTCGACTCCGGCACTCTCCAACACTGTGACCAACAACCTCACTGCCAACGTGGTGTTTAAGGTCACTACCAATGCCGGCGAGGTTACAGGCACTCCCGTGATTACTCTTGCAACCGATGATAAACAACCCGTTGTTTATCCTGTTGGGAAGAATGCTCAAGGCGAGTGGGTGCTTGCTGACCTGCCCAAGGGTGCTTATGTGCTCCATGCCGAGCTCGATGGTTTTGACCCCATTACTCGCAAGGTGCAATACACCAGCGATGCTCGCGACTTTACCGAGAATGTAAACTTCATTGAGCGTCTGTTGCCTGCCTTCAACGTGAAGGTCGACAAAACCAACAAGGGCCGTGAACGAATGCTCTCGTGGAATAGTGCCAACTATTTCTTCGACGACTTTGAAAGCTACAATCCATTCACTGTTGAGCCGGCTCGCCCCGATTGCAACTGGATTTACTGGGACCGCGACAAAGACAAAACTGTTGAGTTTAAAGATTTCACCTTCCCACACATGGGCGAAGCCTTGAGCTTCATAGCGTTTAACCCCTATGCAACCCAGCCGGCTATCAACTTCATGGAGCAAGGCTCGTTGCCTCTCTCGGGCAAGCAATATCTTGCCTCAATGGGCAATCGCACACAAGCCAATCGCGACTTTGTGTTCTCTCCCATTCTCAACTGCACAGGTAAAGTCACATTTAATTGCTACTTGCGCAACCTTGCAACCGAGCAGACCAAAGCCGCTCTCAAGGTGGGCTACACCACTGTTGAGTATCCCAAAACCGAGGCCGACATTACTTGGCTTGGCGACAACTTGCCTGCAGTCGATTCAAGAAAATGGACCGAACTCAATGTCGTAGTTCCCTCACAGGCCAAGCGTGTGGTGTTGTTCAACAACTACGAGAAAAACGTGTTCTTGATGATCGACAACATGTTTGTGGGCGAGGAATACCCCTATGCCGACGGCAAGAGCGTGAAGCCACAAGTTGATCGTGCCACCTATGAGGTGATGCTCGATGGCAAAAAGGTTGAAAACGTTGATGCACAAAAAAATCAAGCTTTGCTCAGTGGTCTCAACAAGGGCTTGCACACTGCAAGCGTGACTGCTGTGTATGCCAGCGGCCGTGCCGAGACAAAATCCATCACCTTTGAAATTGGCGATGAGAGCGGTGTGAACTCGATGACAGCTCAAGGCTCGATGCCGGGCATGAACTATGACCCCACGACACAGCTCGTTGAATTCAGCGATAATGTGGCCATGTGGAGCTTGGTGAGCTTGAATGGAGCTTGCGTGGCTCGTGGCACTGCCCACAGCACCCATGTGCACGACCTTGTTGCCGGTGTCTATGTAGCTCGTCTCGAAGCTGCCGATGGCACTGTTGCAACTGTCAAATTCATCAAAAAATAACCTGACTTATCTTCCATGAGAGTGGCAGCTGTTGAGTTGCCACTCTCATGTTTTATCAACAGATTCCATACACATGAATAGAGGCCCTGCATTTTCGTGTGGCATATTAAGTTCATTTAGTAAAGTTTTTCTTCTCAAAAAACACTTCCTCTGAATTAAATTCTTGAAAATTGGCGGTAGGTCAAGATTTATTGCTAATTTTGTAACTTGAATAAAATAAATCAACATTTGGCAGTGGAAACAAGATACATTTTTGTGACTGGTGGTGTGGTTTCTTCCTTAGGTAAAGGAATCATTTCCTCATCGATAGCCCGCCTTCTCCTCTCGCGTGGCTTTAACGTAACAATCCAAAAGTTTGACCCCTACATCAACATCGACCCTGGCACGCTCAACCCCTATGAGCATGGTGAGTGTTATGTGACTGTTGATGGCCATGAGGCCGACCTCGACTTGGGGCACTATGAACGCTTCACCAACATTAAAACAACGCGGGCCAACAATATCACCACGGGCCGTGTGTATCAAAGTGTGATCGACAAAGAACGCCGTGGCGACTATTTGGGCAAAACGGTGCAAATCATTCCACACATCACCGACGAAATCAAGCGTGCTGTGAAATTGCTGGGCAATACCGGCAAATATGACTTTGTGATTACCGAGATTGGCGGCACAGTGGGCGACATTGAGTCGACTCCATTCTTGGAAGCCGTGCGCCAGCTCAAGTGGGAGTGGGGCAACAAGTGCATGTGTGTGCACCTCACCTATGTTCCCTACATTCGTGCTGCCAAAGAGTTGAAGACCAAGCCCACTCAGCACTCGGTGAAGATGTTGCAACAGGCCGGTATTCAGCCCGATATTTTGGTGTTGCGCACCGAGAAAGACATTCCGCTGTCGATGCGTCGCAAGGTGGCACAATTTTGCAACGTGGCAGTTGAGGCAGTGACACAAAGTGTCGACGTGTCCACCATCTATGAGGTGCCGCTCATGATGCACGAGCAAAAACTCGACAATATCATTCTCGAAAAAACGGGAACACCCTATCAGGGCGAGCCCGACCTCACCAAGTGGAACAAATTTCTCGATCACATGCGTGGCGCCACCGAGACTGTGAAAATTGGCCTTGTGGGCAAGTATGTGGAGTTGCAAGATGCCTATAAGTCGATCGATGAATCACTCTTGCAGGCTTGCACCTACAACGACCACAAACTTGAATTGCGCAGCATCAGCTCTGAGAAACTCACCGATGCCAATGTTGATGCACAACTCCAAGACCTTGATGGGGTGCTTGTGGCTCCCGGATTTGGACAGCGTGGCACCGAGGGAAAATATGTGGCTCTCAAGTGGTGTCGCGAGCACGACATGCCCACCTTTGGCATTTGCTTGGGCATGCAAAGCATGGTCATTGAGTTTGCCCGCAATGTGATGGGACTTGCCGAGGCCAACAGCGTGGAAATGGACTCCAACACCCCCTACAACGTGATCGACCTCATGGAGGAGCAAAAAAGCATCACCAACTTGGGTGGCACCATGCGCTTGGGAGCTTTTGCCTGTCATCTCACCGCTGGCTCCAAAGTGGCCGAGGCCTATGGCACGCTCGACATCGAGGAGCGTCATCGCCATCGTTTTGAATTTAACGATGAATACAGGGCACAATTTGAGGCTGCCGGCATGAAATGTGTGGGCGAGAACCCCGACACCCATTTGGTTGAGGTGGTGGAATTGCCCAACAAGCGCTGGTATATTGGCACTCAATATCACCCCGAGTATAGTAGCACGGTGTTGAATCCACACCCCTTGTTCATGGACTTCATTCGCGCAGCTATTGCCAACAAAAACGACAAGGCAAGCAAGAAATAAGGTTTTGCAACCCGATAAAAAACATTGCACTCTCACCACGTAGTATAAAATATTTATTCTAAAAAACACGATTTTAGAACACAGATGGATAAAAACACAATCATTGGAATGTTGCTCATGGCTGCCGTTCTCTTCGGTTTCATGTATGTGAACACACCCTCGCAAGAAGAACTACAGCAACAGCAACAAGCCACACAACAAGCCAAGGTAGAAAAGCAACAGCCACAACAGCATGTGCTCGATTCGCTCACAGCCGATGAAGTGGCTTTGCTCAAGCAAAATCTTCGTGATTTTGGTGGCGATTCGGCCCAACTCTCGGCAACAGGTGTGCAGGTTGCACTTAGTGGCGATAAATTGAGTGGAAATATTGAAGTTGAAGGAAAAAAAGTGGCAGTGGGCGATGTGCTTGATGCCAAAATTGCCGACATCAAACTCAACAATCAAGCTATTGGGGCTTTGCGCAAGCTCAATGAAACTTATAGCCTGAACGGGCAGTTTGCCAGCAAAATGAGAGGCAGCAACCAAGTTGTGAAGCTCAAAAACGACTCGCTCGAACTCGAAATTTCCTCAAAGGGTGGCATGATTAGCCGTGCTACACTGCTGGGCTACAAGTCGGCTCACCTCACCAAAAAGGTCGAAGTGTTCTCGCCCGGCGAAAATGTGTATAGTTTCATTTTAAACACCAATGCGCGTCGCTACGACACCAAGGACTACTATTTCACTCCACGTCAGCTCAACGACTCTACCGTTGAAATGGACCTTGACTTGGGTGCAGGTTCCATGTTTGGCATTCGCTACACGCTTGCCAGTGGTGGAAACTATATGGTGCGCATGGAAATTGTGCAGCGTGGCATGAACAAGGTGATAGAGTCGACCATTCCCAACATAGACTTCTATTGGCATCAAAAGATGAGTCGCCACGAGGAGGGCAAAATGTTTGAAGAGCGCAACAGCACTATCTACTATAAATATGCCGGTGGCGATGTCGACTACTTGAACGAAGCCAGCGAGAAAGAAGAAAACATGCAAGACCGCATGAAGTGGATTTCGACCAAAAACCAGTTTTTCTCGGCAGTGTTTATTCCCGATGGTGCATTCATGGGCGCTCAGCTCAAGAGTGTGCCCTTTGGCAAGGAGTCGCCCGACTATGAGCACTACCTCAAAGACTTGACTGTGCATTCCACACTCGACTATAAGTCAACTTCGCCCAATCCAGCCTCGTTTTTCCTCTATCTGGGTCCCAATCGCTATCGCTTGCTCAACAACTATGCCGACATGATGGCCAAGTATCCCACAGCAAAGGTGGCTAAAGATAAAGATGAAGACCTCGAGCTCACTCGCCTCATCTCGATGGGCTGGGCCTTCTTCCGCTTGATCAACACCTATGTGGTGTTGCCCGTGTTCAACTGGTTGGGTTCATTTATAGGTAGCTATGGCATCATCATCTTGTTGCTCACCATCTTCATCAAGTTGATATTGTTCCCTTTCACTGTCAAGAGCCTCAAGTCGCAGGCCAAAATGCGCATTCTTGCTCCCGATATTAAAGCCATCAACGACAAATATCCCGGCCAAGAAAATGCCATTAAGCGTCAGCAAAAAACGATGGAACTCTACAACCAAGCAGGTGCAAGCCCCTTGGGCGGTTGCTTGCCCATGTTGCTCACCATGCCCATCTACATTGCAGTGTTTGCCTTCTTCCCCTCGTGCATCGAGTTGCGTGGTCAGTCGTTCTTGTGGGCTGCCGACCTTTCGGCTCCCGATGCCATTTACTCGTGGACGACTCAAATTCCCATTATCTCGAGCTACTTTGGCAACCACATTAGCCTCTTTTGCTTGCTCATGACGGTCACCAATATTGCCTATACCTACTTGACCATGCAGTCGCAATCGTCGAGCAACCAAATGCCAGGCATGAAGTGGATGATGTATCTCATGCCCGTGTTCTTCCTTGTTTTCTTCAACAACTATGCGTCGGGCTTGAGCTACTATTACTTTATCTCGCTGTTGCTCACTATCATTCAAACCTATGCCTGCCGTGCTATGGTGAAAGAAGCCGATGTGAGAGCTCGCATGGCCGAGAATGCCAAGAAACCCAAAAAGAAGAGTGGCTTCATGGCTCGTCTTGAAGAGGCTCAACGTCAGCAACAAGCAGCTTTGCGTGAGCAATCCAAGCAAGGCAAAAAACGTCGCTAAACAGCACTTGAGTGCTTAATCATGAAATAAATAAAGGTGGTGTCCCTTGTGGTTGCCACCTTTAAATTATTTTAAATAGTGCAGTTGGGTTAAACTTTTTCACTAACTTTACGTCAACGAAATTGGAAAAATATTGATGATAGCTCAATAATGGCAAGTCGCCGCCGATATAGAAGAAAGAATTCTTTGACTCAGCGTGCCACGCGCTGGCTGTTGCTGGGAGGAGCCACGATGCTTGTGGCTTTGGCTGTGTTGCTATACAAGCAGTGCAGGGGCGATTTCTATAACAGGTTGGGAGTAGACAGGCGTGTTTTTCCCATTGTGGGCATCGACATTTCGCGCTACAATGGTCACATCGACTTCGACAAGGTGAGAGAGAGCGACGTGTCGTTTGTCTACATCAAGTCGAGCGAGGGAGCTAACTATCGCGACAAGCATTTTGCTCGCAATGCCATGCAAGCCACTCAAGCTGGGCTCAAAGTGGGTGCCTATCATTTTTTTCGCAAGTCGGTTGATGGCAAGCAACAGGCCGTCAATTTCATGAAGGCTGTGGCAGGAGTGAGCCTCGACTTGCCTCTTGTGATAGACGTTGAAGACTGGAACAACGACAAGGGAGTGAGCAACGGCACAGTGATTGCACGCCTAAAGGCTATGATTGAACCTCTCAAGCAAGGTGGCCACAAGGTGATGATTTATACCAATCAACATGGCTATGACAAGTGGATAAAAGACCATTTTGCGGGTGAAATGTTGTGGTTGTGCACCTTTAAGCCTCCCCACAAGGTGAAAGTGGGGCATCACATTCAGCAATATAGCCACTGGGGCACTATTGATGGGGTGAAGGGTGAGGTCGACCTCAATGTGTTTAATGGCTCGCGCAACGATTGGAACGATTGGCTTGAATTGATGCACAAGCGTGCCTCTTAAGCCCAATAATGGGGGTACATCTTTTTGAGATAAAGAATAATTTTGAAAAACAATAAAATGAAGCTCTTGACATGAAAAAATTTCTTTGTTTATCGCTCTTGTGGTTGGCATTGTGTGTGGTTGCCGTGCCAGTTGATGCCCGCGACCTCACATGGAGTAAATATAACTTGAATTTTGCCGTGCCCGAAGGGGGCACAGTGGGGTGGAACACCTCCACCTATTATGAACAGACATGGGAAGACATGCAGCTCACCATTCAGCTATATGCTCAAGACAAGAACGGCTCTAAAGATATTTATACCCAAACACTCTTGCGCAAGGCTGTCGACTTCAACATGTATGACATCAAGAAGGGAAAGGTGAAGGTGAAAGACTTCAAGGGCTACTCGGTTGAGGGCATCATGCCCGATGGCACTCGTTGTCTGCTGGTGAACTTGGTGTCGAAAAAGAGCGACCTTGTGGTGCAAGTCACCATCAACTACTTGTTTGGCAATCGCGAAGCTGTCGACGATGTGATTAAAAGTTTTGCCGAAAATAAGGCTCAACAACCCAATCACGAGAGCAAAAAGCAAAAAATTCAAAAAAAACAGCCCTCGCAAGCCTCCAAGACCAAAGAGCAATTGCAACAAGAAGCCGCCACGCAAGAAGTGAAGGAGTTTAAAGAACTCAAGCGCAAAGGCGTGATCAAAGACATTTGAGCTGTGATATTCTTTAAAAACCGAGATTAAAGAGCAAATACATTTGATAGTTGACCCACTCATAAAAAAAAATATAGACTAAACATGGATTTGAAAAAACTGCAAAATGGTTCCGACATTCGTGGCATAGCCCTTGAAGGGGTGAAAGGCGAGCAGGTGAACCTCACACCACAAGTTATAGAGCACATTGCCATGGCATTTGTGGCTTGGCTTGCCGAGCACACAGGAGCCACCAAGCCCACTGTGGCTATTGGCACCGATTCGCGCATTTCGGGGCCCAAGCTCAAGAGTGCTTTTATTGATGGAACCGTCAAGACAGGAGCACGTGTGCTCGACTTTGGCATGGCTTCTACTCCAGCCATGTTTATGGCCACGGTCGACGATGAGCTGAAGGTTGATGGCTCGGTCATGGTCACAGCCAGTCACTTGCCATTCAATCGCAATGGGCTCAAGTTCTTCACCTCACAAGGTGGGCTTGACAAACCCGACATTGCTGCTATTCTACAGCTTGCCTCTCAACCCAAGCAGTTGAAAAGCCAAGAGCCACAACCCAATGCTGTGGCACAGATCGACTTTATGGAAAAATATTGCCAGTCGCTTGTGCAGTGTGTGCGCAAGGCCGGCGGTGAGCAACCCTTGAGTGGCATGAAAATCATTGTTGATGCAGGAAATGGAGCCGGAGGCTTTTTTGCCCACAAGGTGCTCACTCCCTTGGGAGCCGATGTGACTGGTAGCCAATTTTTGAATCCCGATGGTCGTTTTTTGAACCATGTGCCCAATCCCGAAGACAAAACGGCTATGGCTTCGATTTGCGAGGCTGTGGTGAAAAATAAAGCCGATTTGGGCATTATTTTTGATACTGATGTCGACCGCTCGGCCATTGTTGATTGCACCGGCAATCCCATCAATCGCAATGCCCTCATTGCCCTCATTGGCTCGGTAGTGTTGTGCGAGCACCCGGGGAGCACCATTGTGACCGACTCGGTCACTTCCGATGGGCTTGCCCGGTTTATCACCGCTCATGGTGGCGTGCATCATCGCTATCGCCGTGGCTATCGCAATGTGATTAATGAGGGAATTCGCATCAATCGTGAGGGAGGCGAGTGCTGGCTTGCTATCGAAACATCGGGACATGCCGCCTTGCGCGAGAACTATTTTCTCGACGATGGAGCCTATCTTGTGGCCAAATTACTCATCGAGGTGGCTCGCCTCAAGAAGCAAGGACGTCAACTGCAAGAACTCATTGCCGATCTCAAGCAACCCTACGAGAGCAAAGAGTTGCGTTTTGCTATCGCCACTCCTCATTTCAAGGCCTATGGCGAGCAAGTGCTTGCCGAGTTGCAGCAGTTGGTGAGCGAGCAAGAAGGGTGGGAGATGGTGACCCCCAACCACGAGGGTGTGAGAGTGGCTTGCACTTCGGCTCAAGAGCAAGGCTGGTTTTTGTTGCGGCAGTCGCTTCACGATCCCGTGTTGCCTCTCAACATCGAGTCAAATGTGGAGGGTGGTGTTGAGCGCATCGAGAAGCGCGTGTTGCAGTTGCTCTCTCGTTTCGACCAATTGTCTTAATAAGAAGCAAATTACCGTAAGACTCATAATTTAACCCCCATCGGTCATTAGGTTTCTTTGTTTTTGTCAAATTATTCAAAATAATTTGACAAAGGCAAGGAAAAGCCTAAGATATTTTCTTATTGCGACCTAATGACCGATTTGGGTTTAATTACGTGCAATTACGCTGATAAGCTTCCCTTTTCTTAGGAGTGAATCACGATCTTTTGGCTATAGCCTTCCATCTTCACGAGATACACGCCAGCACCGGGCAGCATGATGCTTGCCCTGCCATTTTGCAAAGTCCACACGCCTAGTTTGCGCCCTGTTGCATCAAAAATCGCAAGAGTCGATGACCCTGATTTTTCGCTTGCTTTCACCTCAACTACATTGCCCGTGATGGTGAGAATTGGGGTTGCTTGGCTGTGCACCATTGCAACATCGGCACTGTTGATGATTTCGCCAGGCACCACATTGCCCATCACATAGGTTGCCTCGTTGGTGTTGGCAATCATGGCAGGCAGGGCAAGCAGTGTGGTCGATGTGTTGCCATTGGTGGCATAGGCCACAACTGGTTGCGCTATAGTGGCATAGTCGGTTGCGCCGGCACTTGCAGCGATGATGGCTGTGAGCAGTGTTAATCCTGTTTTCATTGTGTGTGCCATCTTTTTTATTGCTTCTTGGTCAAGATATAACTATAATTACAGTCGCTGTCACAGATTGGAAACACGCACTTGCCTTCTCCCATTTTAATCACAGGAAAATACTCGAGAAATTCGGTGTCGTTGGGATGTTTCGTGTCCTTCCTATTGGTCACAACCAGTGTTCCTGTTGGAGTGAGTGTCCAGTTAAAAGTTATCTCATAGTTGCTTAAGTCGATATTACCACGTCTGTTATCTTCCCTTTCGGCCGATATGCTTGCAGTGCCATCGGCATTGAAGACATAGGTGAGTTTATTGTATTTCTGATAAATGCCGTCATCAAATTGGTCGGTGTTGCCGGGAGTGCCGGGCACGAGTTCCCATGTTCCAATCAGTTCTTGACGAGTGATCACACCATCGAGTTGGCCAGATACAAGGGCATAGGGCACGCTGGCAATGTGTGAAGCTCCGGTGAGTTTGCCATTGATGAGGGTTGCAAAGTAGTAGTTGCCTTGCGACCAGTTGGTGCCGGCAGGAATGTCGAGCATGATGGCGCAGGTGCCATTCTTGTCGGTAGTGGTGTTGAAATCTTGACCAAACACAGCAGTACCGTTTTCGCTACCTTGGCGAATCTCGATGCGCAGTGCCACATTGGCATTGGCCATGATGCGACCATTGGCGGGATCAAGCACCATGATTTGGTAGGCGATTTTTTGTGGCACACTTGCCAAAACAATAGTGTTGATGCTCAAGAGCATCATGAAAATTGAAAGTAAAAACTTTTTCATGTTGTTGTATTTTGGAAAATTAAAATGTTGTTTTCTTTTAGTTTGGGGAAAAGAAAGGTTCTTTAAAGTATAATATTTAATTATTTTTAAAGTTAAGTGCAAATATAAACATAAAAACTGTTTAAAAAATGATAGTACTCATTTTTTTGTTGTCGTGGTTGTGTTTGAAATATGCTCCTGCTATTTTAACCCAAATCGGTCATTAGGTCGCAATAAGAAAATATCTTAGGCTTTTTCTTGCCTTTGTCATTTATTTTGGTTCTTTTTGACTGCTTTTTCGGTTGTTTAGCCCGCTAAACGCCCTCAAAATCAATCAAAAATTACTCAAAATAATTTGACAAAAACAAAGAAACCTAATGACCGATTTGGGTTTAAAGATGTGGTTTTGTTGTTCAATTCTCCGATATTAGTGGTCAATTTGTTATTAATAGCAATGTGGTTTTCTTGATTTCGCTTATCTTTGCACAATAGAAATAAAAATAAGTATTGATTCAGGAGAAAATAGCCTCGACACACGATCAATTCAAAAAGAGTAAAATAGGGTTATGCGCACATTTATATTATATATAGCGTTGTTTTTAACATCAATACCCATGATGGCACAAGGTGGAGTTTCGCTCGACTCTTGTCGTCGCATGGCGTTGCGAAACAATAAAGAAATTTTGCAAGGAAAAATCAAGATTGAGCAGGCAGGCTATCAGCGCAAGCAGGCCGAGGCAGCCTATTTGCCCGGTTTTGACTTTCAGGCAGGTTATATCTACAACCAGCACAAACTCTCGCTCAAGAAAGAAGATCAATACTTGCCCATCAAAACTTTTAACCCCAAAACAGGGCAATATGACTTTAACCTCGTGACCGACCCCAAGACGGGGCTTCCTGCCATGGTTGATGGCTCACCCGTGCCCTCAATGGTGGCCTACTTGCCCAAGAGTGCCCTCACGCTCGATGTGCACAACATCTTTGCTGCCGCAGTCACAATGACGCAACCCATCTACATGGGTGGCAAAATCAAGGCGATGAATGCCATCACTGGCTATGCCGAGGAGCTGGCACGCTCAATGAACAATAGCAAAATCGAAGAAGTGATATATAGCGTTGATGAAGCCTACTGGCAAGTGGTGTCGCTGGGTGCCAAAAAGAAGCTGGTGGAGAGCTATCTCAAGCTCATGACCAATCTTGACCGTGATGTTGAGAAGCTGGTGGAGCAGGGAGTGGCAACCAAGGCCAAGAAACTCACTGTTGATGTGAAGCTCAACGAGGGCAATGTGAATTTGGCTAAGGTTGAAAATGGTCTTGCACTGTCGCGCATGTTGCTCAATCAACTGTGTGGGCAACCCATCGACCGTGTTTATCGGCTTGCCGATGAAGATCGCGACGAGATTGCAAGCACGTTGCACCCCACAACTTTTAGCATCGACTCGGTGTATGCCAAGCGTGGCGAGGTGAGGTCGCTGGAGTTGGCTACCAAGATTTTTGAAGAAAAAGCCAAGGTTGCTCAAAGCGAGATGAAACCCACTGTGGCCGCCATTGCCTCCTATCATGCCACCAATCCAAACTCCTACAACGGCTTTGAAAATAAATTTGGTTTTGGTTTCTCGGTGGGAGCTGTGGTCAAGGTGCCCTTGTGGCACTGGGGCGGTCTCTCGGCCAAATACAAGGAGGCACGTGCCGAAGCTCGCCTCAAGCAGGTGGAGCTCGACAATGCCAAAGAGAAAATAGCCTTGCAGGTGAATCAAGCTGCCTTTAAATATCAAGAGGCTTGGAAAACTTATGAGAAAACCAAGTCAAATCTCGTTGAGGCCAATGAAAACTTGCGTTGTGCCAACTTGGGTTTCAAGGAGGGTGTGGCCAACCTCGATGAGGTGCTTGCTGCCCAAACTGCTTGGTTTCAGGCTTATAGTAGCAATATTGACGCTCAAATCGACATACAACTCTGTGATGTCTATCTGTCGAAAGTGTTGGGCACAATGAAATATTAATCACATAGTATATTCTGTTTTTTTTGACAAAATAAATCACACACGATATGGATCAAAAGGAAAATAAATCAGCCGAAACCACTCAACCGGCAGTGGCAACTACTACACCCGCTCCCACCTCAAAGCGTGCCGAGGTGAAAGACCAGCGCACCATCGTGCGCAAGCGCGACAAGGCTTTGCTTGCCGCATTGGGAGTGTTTGCCATTGTGGTGGCAGTGATTGCTGTGCTCGGCATTTTGCTGGTGCATGAGCCCAAAGAAAACATACAGGGACAGGCCGATTGTGAAACGGTGCGTGTTGCAGGCAAGTTGCCAGGGCGCATTGTGCGTTTCTATGTGAAAGAAGGCGACTATGTGCACAAGGGCGACACGCTTGTGGCCATCAACTCCAAAATTGCCGATGCCACACTCTACAAGGCTAAGAGTGCACAGCGTGCGGCTCAAGCTGCCTCGCGCAAGGTTGAAAATGGCGCCCGATCCGAGATTAAAGAGTCGGCAGGCCACATTGTGGAGCAAGCCAAGGCCGCTCAGGGCATTGCCAAAAAAACCTATGACCGCATGGAGAACCTGTTTAAAGAGGGGGTTGTTTCCCAGCAACGTCGCGACGAGGCCAAGGCTGCCTATGATGCTGCCACAGCGGCTGTGAGCACAGCCCTGTCTAATGCTCGCATGGCCGACAATGGTGCACAGCCCGAAGACAAGAGTGCAGCCCAAAGTCTTGCCGATGTGGCAAGGGGAACGGTGATGGAGGTGGAATCGATACTCGAAGACCAATATCTCATTGCTCCTTGCGATGGTGAGGTGAGCGAAATATACCCCCATGAGGGTGAACTTGTGTCGCTGGGCACGCCGGTGATGACATTGTCGAAACTCAACGACATGTGGGTGTCGTTTAATGTGCGCGAAGAGATGCTATCGCAATTCTCGATGAACACTACCATTGAGGTGACAATTCCAGCTCTCAAGAAAGCAACAGCCAAGATGAAGGTTTACTATATTCACGACATGGGCTCCTATGCCGTGTGGAATGCTTCAAAGGCCTATGGGCAATATGACAGCAAAACCTTTGAGGTGAGATTGCGCCCGGTGAAGGCTGTCGAGGGCTTGCGCCCGGGCATGTCGGTGTTGCTCGACAAGTAGGGCACACTGGCTATCTCTAAATTCAAGATGTGAATGTTAAAGCAAGAGTAATGCAAGAAACCAAGTTGATACACTACATGAGAGAATCGTTGAAGCGCGGTGCCGTGTCGCTTGTGCGGCGACAGGTGTTCTTCTTCATGATGATCGTCATGCCCTTGCTGTGCTCTTGGTTTTTGCTCGACCTCATGCAGCGTGGCACAATTGAGCGTGTGCCGGTGGGCGTTGTCGACCTCGACAACTCGTCGCTCTCGCGCTCCTTGACCCGCAATTTGAGTGCTATGCAATCGGTCGACATTCAATATCATTTCAACAACTATCAAGAGGCGGTTGATGCCGTGAGGCGGGGGCGTGTGTTGGGGTTTTTCTACATGCCAGCCGACTTGTCGCAAAAGGCGTTGAGCGGTCGAAAGCCCACTGTGAGCTACTACATCAACTATGCCTACTACACACCGGCGTCATCGCAATTCAAAGGCTTCAAGACCATTGCGGTGCTTGCCAATGGAGCCATTGCATCGACGGCCATGCGCACCATTGGATTGCGCGATGAGGCCATCTCGTCGACACTGCAGCCAGTGGTGACCCACATTCATGCTCTCAACAACCCCTTTGCCAACTATAGTTTCTATCTCAACGCCTCGTTTATTCCTTGCCTGCTTGCTTTGCTCATCATGCTTGTCACGTCGTTTAGCATAGGCACCGAGTTGAAGTATGGCACCTGCCGGCAATGGTTGCGCAGTGCAGGCGACTCGATCACGATAGCCATCACAGGAAAATTGCTTCCACAGACGCTTATTTTCACAGCAGTGGGGTGGTTTATTCAGTTTTTAATGTATCGGGTTTATGATTTTCCGCTCAATGGCAATCCGCTTCACATGCTTGTGGCAATGGTGCTTTTTGTGCTCGCCAATCAGGCTTGGGCTCTCATGGCGATGTGTGTGGTTCCCAACTTCAGGCTGGGCTCCACGCTGTGTTCGCTGTTTGGCATGTTGTCATTCTCCTTTTGTGGTTTTTCATTACCCCAAGAGGCTCTCTACCCGTGGGTCAATGCCATTAGCTACATCATGCCCATGAAATATTATTTCTTGCTGAGCATCGATCAGGCGCTTGGTGGCATTCCTTTCTATTATAGTCGCTACTACTATGCAGCCCTCATTGGTTTCTGCCTCATTCCATGGTTGTTGCGCTGGCGACTCAAAAATGAGTGTATGCACCCCATTTATGTGCCCTAAAAAAGATAGATGAAACATGAAGTTGCTCCATAAAATATTGAACTGGCACCTCGATGTGTTTCGGGTGTGGAAACGAGAGCTTAATCTTGCTTTCCACGACGAGGCTGTCATTATCTTTTTTTTGGTGCTGTGTGCACTTTACCCTATTTTATATTCACTCATATATAACCCCGAAACAGCCCGCGATGTTCAGGTTGTTGTGGTTGATGACTCGCGCAGTGCGCTTTCGCGACAGTTTGCACGGCAGCTCGATGCAACGCCCGATGTTGCTATTGCCGGCTATGTGGCCAACATGCAAGAGGCTCGCCGGCTCATGAACAGTCACGAATGCTATGGCATAGTGCATTTTCCTCGCGATTTCTCAACCAACATTGCGCGTGGCTTGCAAGGGCATGTGTCGCTCTATTGCGACATGAGTGTGCTGGTGCGCTATAAACTCATGCTCACAGCCATGACCAATGTGCAACAACACCTGTGCAATGAAATGTTGGGGCAAAAAATCTCGATTTTAGCGCAACCCACAGGTTCAATCATCGAAAGTCGCGAAGTGGCTTTGGGCAATACAGGCAGGGGCATAGCCTCGGCTGTGTTGCCATGTGTGCTATTGCTGGTGTTGCAGCAGAGCATGATATTAGGCATATGCGTGTTGCGCGGTGGTGGACGTGAACGCCGATTGGTGAACAAGGGATTTGACCCTCTCGAAATCAAAACCGGCGTTGGAGCCACTATCATGGGCAAGGCCATGTGTCATTGGGTGATCTATGCCTCTCTCACCATCTATGTGTTGCACTTTGTGCCCATGTTTTTTGATTTTCCTCAAAACGGGCATGCCCTCGACATCATTGTGCTCATGTGCCCATTCTTGTTTGCTTCCTCATTTTTGGGGCAGACGTTGCAAGTTTTTGTCAACGACCGAGAGTCATCTTTTTTGGTGATTGTGTTCACCTCGGTAGTGTTTGTTTTCCTCACCGGCATTTCATGGCCACGCTACATGATGTCGCCCTTGTGGCAGGCATTGGGCAACGCTTTGCCCTCAACATGGGCTGCCAATGGCTATATCGCAATTCAAACTAATGGTGCCACGCTATCACACGTTGCACTCAACTACAAAATGCTGTGGCTGCTCACGGCCATCTATTTTGGTGCTGCCTATTTGGTGGAGCGCATGATATGCCGCCCTCGCTATCGTCGCATGCAGGGCTATGCCCAAATCGACCCCGATGCTCTCATCAAAGAGGAGTGTCGGCGCAATGCCGTCGACTATCGCAACTGGTAGTTCATTGTCTTTGCTGGGTATTAAATTTTACATGATTGTCACTATTTGAGTTTTAAAAAAATAGTTTTATTCCAATGTTAAGCTTGGAACGTTGCAATGTGTTGAATGGGAGTGTATTGTGTGTTTTGCTAAGGTCTGTGTAGGCGTAATTTACTGCGTTTTTCCACTTTTTGTGGGTGTAATTTACTGCGTTTTTCCACAAGATGATGAATTGGTGTTAAAGAGGGTTAAATGCTTGAAATGGCGTTTTTTTTCAATTATAAAAAATTACCTTTGTGGTCAAATAGAAATTTTTGACTTGAAAATTCTACTTTCAGAAAAAAATGAAGCAACGAACTAAAAAAAGGCTCAGCATTCTCTACTCATGGATACTGCTATTGGTGTTCATGGGTGCCCAAGCAGGCAAGATTGCCGACCTTCACTTCGTTGACGAGAATTTTTCTCATGGTAGGAGTCATGTTGAGCACGTTGATGAGCTTGAATCCTATTGCTCCATTTGTCATTTTACATTTGAAAAATCAGAATATGCACAAATCTCCGATTTGAAATCGGAGGTGACCATGTGTGTGCTATCTCGCTATGTTGAATCGCAACAGGTGGTTTATCGTCCTGTTCAGTCGGTTAATAGCCATTCTCCCCCTGTTAGGGCCTAATCTTAGATTCCTTTTTCAAGAAAGAGTAGCACGATCTATGGCTCTTTCTATCCGTTTATTTACATTTTTTTTGTTTAGCCCTCATTTTCAAGGAAAAGTATATCTTTTTCTTTGCTATTTAGGCATAGCATGATGTGGCATTTGCAATGGCATCAGTGTGTGATTGAGGCGTGCTACAATCGCTTGATTGTGAGTGACTGTTGAGCAACTTTGTCGCTTTGGCAATAGGCTCAAATTCTATTGTGGGCTATTCAAGTTATTTTCAATTTTAATTATAAATGAAAATCAATATCCTTTCCATTTGGATGCGAGAGGGTCTTGCTGGCACATTGGCATTGGTGTGCAGTGTAGCTTCTCTTCACGAGTGCCGTGCAGAGGTGGGCGATAGCTTGCAGGCCAAGAATTATCACCTCGGTGAAGTTGTTGTGAGCGCTCAACGCAAGTTGGTGAGCAACAATAGTGTGAGCACCCTGCTCGACAAGCAAGCCATCGACCGCTCTATGGGCAAGTCGCTTGCGGCCATGCTTGAGAGTGTGAGTGGCGTGAGTTCGATACAGACTGGCACTACCGTGTCAAAGCCCGTGATTCAGGGCATGTATGGCAACCGCATTTTGCTGGTGAACAACGATGCTCGGCAGACGGGGCAGCAGTGGGGAGCCGACCATGCGCCCGAAATCGACAAAAATGCCAGCGACAAAATTGAGGTGGTGAAAGGTGCCGAGGCCGTGCGTTATGGCTCGGAGGCATTGGGGGGCATCATCGTGATGGAGCAAAACATGCTGCCCTATGGCAATAGCCGTGTGGGTGGCAAGTTGCTTTCGATGTATGGTTCCAATGGTCGTCGCTATCAGTTGGTGGGTCATGTTGAGGGGGCCATGCCTTTTCTCCCATCGCTGGCTTGGCGTGTGCAATCGACTTATGCCAATAGTGGCGATGGGCACACGGCTGCCTACATGCTCAACAACACCGGTTCACGCGAGTTTGACCTGTCGGCATCGTTGGGCTACAAGCACAAGAACTTGCGTGCCGAGGTTCTGTATAGCCGTTATAATCTCAAGATGGGAGTGCTCTACAATGCCCAAATGGGCGATGAGAGTTTGCTTGCCGAGCGCATCGAGTTGGGCCGTCCCACCGAGATACTGCCCTTTAGCCGCCATATCGATTATCCTTTTCAGCACGTGATTCACAACAATGCCATGTTGAAATTGTTTCTCACCACAAGTGAATGGGGGCGTTTTTATTGGACCACCTCGTTTCAGCAAGACGATCGCGAGGAAAACCGAATACGCCGCATGAATCTTTCAAGAATACCGGCTGTGAGCATGCATCTCAAGTCGTGGCAAAATCAATTGCGCTGGCGCATGAACTATGGCATGTGGCAAAGCGAAGCCGGAGCGCAACTCACCCACATCAATCATGAGAATGAACGTGGCACCGGGGTAACCCCCATTATTCCCAACCACACCGAACTCACCTTGGGAGCCTATGCTCTGCAAAAAGTTGTAAAAAACCGATGGGGAGCCGAGGCAGGAGCACGATTCGACTGGCAAGACACCAAGGCTGCTGGCTATGACTGGACGGGTGACTACTATGGCGGACATCGCCATTTTGCCAATTTCACTTATAGTGTGAGTGGGCATTACCATTTTTGCGACCATTTCATTCTCACCTCCAATTTGGGGCTTGCGTGGCGTGCCCCTCATGTCTATGAGTTGTATAGCAACGGCAATGAGTTGGGGTCGGGCCGCTTTGTGCGTGGCGATTCGGCCATGAAGTCGGAAAACAGCTACAAGTGGATTACTTCGTGTGAATATAAGAGTCATTATATCGATGTGCGTGTCGATGGCTATCTGCAATGGGTGAAGAACTATATCTATGATTCACCCACACGCGAGCACATCACAGTGTTGTCGGGCACCTATCCCTTGTTTCAGTATATGCAGACCGATGCTTTCTTGCGTGGTGTGGACCTTGATGTGAGGGTGCGCCCTCTCTCAACGCTTGCCTATCATTTTATCACTGCCATGATTTGGGCCAATGAGCGTCGCACCAATAACTACTTGCCCTACATTCCCTCTTTCCGCTTCGACCACAGCCTTAGCTTCACCCCCTCAACCGTGGGCAAGTGGACGCCTTGGATTGAGGTGAAACATCGCTTTGTGGCACGTCAAAGACGGTTTGACCCCAAAACCGACCTTGTGAATGAAGCCCCACCAGCCTATCACTTGTTTGGCTTTGAGGCAGGGGTGGAGTGGAAGCTGAATGCTCGTCACTCGCTGCGGCTCTTGCTGGCAGGCGACAACGTGTTCAACCACCTCTATAAAGAATATACCAACCGAGCCCGCTATTACTCCCACGACATGGGGCGCGACATGCGATTGTCGGTAGGTTGGAAATTTTAGATAATAACAAAAAATAGATATAACAGATGAAAACAAAGAAACATTCTCTATTGCACGCCGTTGCCATCGCTATGGTGGCAATGATTGCTGTGGCTTGTGGCAACGAGCCTGCGAAACCCGAAAATGAAAACAACAACAAGTTGCATGAAGACCCCACCACGGCTGTGTTCACGCTGGTAGAAGGCACGCTCAAGGGCGAGGCACGCTTTGAGGCCAATCCGAGCGAGGACGATTTTGTGGCCGATGCCACAAGCAAGCAGGTGATATACTGGGAGGTGGTGAAAGGCGAGAACTTTCGCATCACCAATCGTGGCTTGTCAAAATTTCAGGTGAAAAGCACTCACGATAATCCCAATGTGGTGTATGCGCTCACTATCGACTATTACAATGCCAAGGGTGAGCCCATGAACAAGCAGTTCTTTGAAAATGAGCAAGACAAAATTCATCAACATTTCTTTGAATATTTTCGTCACAACGGCACTGCCTTGGTGCGTGTGAAAAAGCATGATGAACTGCCCTTCGACTACACCTATGCCGACGTGCTCAATGGCAAGTTTATTGGCAATAGCAACCCTATGGGATTCAAAGGCTTTGTGAAGTTTAATGGCAATGTTAAGAAATTTGACCTCACAGTCTCGCTCATGCACTCAGGCAACAAAACCAAGTTTGACCGCGACGGCAAGCCATCGCCATTTTGGATGCCCAGCAAAGAGCAAGTGGGCAAGGCCTTGTGGGACTTCAAGGTGATACTGCCCATTGAGGTGATTAAATAATAATAGAGATAATCATTAATATTATAAAAAACAAGTTTATTAAAAAAATCAACAAATCATGTTTAAAGAAATATTTAAATCAATGATGCTACTGGCAGCGACAGCAGTGCTGGCAGGAAGCATGCTTGCTTGTTCGGGCAACAAAAAAGATGAACCCACTCCTAAGCCCGAAGTACCTCAAAACAAGATTGAGGGGGTGATGCCTGCCAAGGTTGTCATCAATGTCTATGAGGGGCATTTGCACGGCTACTCCGGTTTCCACCAAAATGGCACGGCCGAAGGCACCAAATTTTTTGGTGTGCCTCAACAGTTTGAATTCTCGTTGCAAGATGGCAAGTGGGTGGCAGCAAGTGGCAACCCCAAAGCCCTTTATGCCATGAGCTACAACAAAGCCCAAAACACCGCGGCTGCAGCCTATCATGCTATCGACATCAAGTATTATGACAAAGATGGCAAATTGCTCAACGGCGAGTTTATTGATGGTGGCAAAAGTGCACATTATCAACACTTTTTTGTGATAAAAAATCAAAAGAGTCTCTCGCTTTTTGATGAGGCTATCGACAATGCAGCCGGTGCCGATTTCATGCGCTATGACTACATCGACCCCACTCCTTGGAACAAGACCATTCACAGTGGTTTGGCACAGTATGGAGGTCGTGAAAATCCGTTGGGCTTTAAGGGCATGGTGTCGTTTGGCTACTGTCGTCAAGCTTTTGACCTCAACATCATGCTCATGGAGGCTAAAGGCACAAAAGAAAGCCGATTGATTAACATGAAGTTTAACGACAAGCCCAAGTCGATTGCCGATTGGAGACCATCGGCAGAGCAACTCAAAAACGAGCGCTGGTATCCTGCCATCGTGATTCCTGTGGTTGTTTATCTCGACCGCGACGAGCTTGAGAGGTGTGAAGACTTGTGGGACATCACCGAAAAAACCACAATGGCCGAGCTCTCGCCGGGCTCGCAACGCATTGTCAATACTCTTGTAGAGGGCTTAGGCATCACCGAGAAAGAGGCTATCACCGAGCTTTACTACAAGATGAATGGAGACACCAAGCCTGAGTCGGGTAAATACTGGTTCTAAATCCAATCTCAATTAACACACGAGATACACATGTATATAAACACACACACATTTATACCTTGAATTTAGGTCGCAGCTACTGATTGTGCCCGCACACACACACACCTTTCTTGCCCCACGGTTGCCCCAAGCAATGCGACCGTGGGGCAATTTTTGCAATGATATAGATGGAACATCTTCAAAAAAAACTTTTGGCGAGGTTTTTATTGAAATAGGGTTAGGAAGCTCAAAAATTTTAATTAAATTTGCAATGCAGTTGGCATTTATGCCTCGGTGTGGGTCGCGAGCTTTCAAGGGCTGTGACCTGAATTGTTGAACTAAAATTACCTTATTTTGGACCCTGACCCTCTTTCTTGTATTTTGAGTCTGCTTTGCGCCTTCTCGGGCGATCCACAAGTTGCCATCGCATTAAATGCGCCCACCATGGACAGCATCATCGCAATTGTCCTTGCAACATTAGGATTGTTTTTCTCGGCCTATAATTCGGGTGCAGAGATTGCTTTTTTCTCGCTCACCAAAGACGATGTGGCCGAGATAAGAAACGAAGCCATGCGCGAGCGCATCAATCAATTGCTGTCAAAGCCCGAGCGGTTGCTCGCCACAATATTGATTGGTAACAACATGGTCAATATTCTCATTGCTGTGCTCCTGAATTTTGCCATGAATCAAATTTTTGAGTTCAACAGTGTTGTGGCCAATTTTGTGGTGCAAACGGTGATATTAACTTTTTTGATACTGCTGTTTGGCGAAGTGATACCCAAGCTCTATGCCAGCAACCACAATGCACGTTTTGCGCAGTTCACGGCCTCAGGTCTGCAAGTGATGATGAGCCTTTTTGGGCCATTGTCAAAGTTGATGCTAAAGGGCACTTTCATTGTGCGCAAGGCGGTTTCAAAACGCTCTGATAGCTTGTCGGTCGACGACCTCTCGCGTGCTCTTGATGCCAGTGAGGTCACATCGAGCGACGAGAAACAAATGCTCAAAGGCATTCTCACCTTTGGCGACAAAACGGTGACCGAAATCATGCGTCCACGCGTTGATGTGGTGGCCATCGACTATGATGAGCCCTTTGATGGGGTAGTGGCTACTGTGGTTGAAAATGGCTACTCGCGCATGCCCGTGTATCAAGATAGCCCCGACAACATTAAGGGCATGCTCTATGCCAAAGACTTGTTGCCCTATATTGGCAAGTGCGACAGCAGTTTCAAGTGGCAACAACTATTGCGTCCTGTGTATTTTGTGCCCGAAACACGTGCTATCGATGACCTGCTCGAAGATTTTCGCACCAAGAAGATGCACATGGCAGTTGTGGTCGACGAGTTTGGCTGTGTGCAAGGCATTGCCACGCTCGAAGATGTGCTCGAAGAGATTGTGGGCGACATCGACGATGAATATGACACCGAAGAGAAATTCTATAGCAAAATAGCCGAAAACACCTATATATTTGATGCCAAAACCACGCTCGACGACTTCTATGAGGTCACAGGCACCGAGGAGGCCGATTTTAGTGATTATCTTGAAAATGCCGAAACTATTGCAGGCCTTTTGCTCAATGCCAAAGGCGACTTCTTGAAAGAGAAAGAGGGCATCAAGTGTGGGCGTTGCAATTTCTTGGTGCTCAAGGTCAAGAAATATCGCATAGCCAAGGTGAGAGTTTATGTGACCCCTTTGTCGGACGACGAGAAGGGCAATTAATTCTCAGTTGATTGCCCTATGCCCTACGCCGGAACTCACACCTTTGTCGATGGCACAGTGATGCATTGCTGGTTGCTCAACGAATCGTCGCAAGAGTTGGCACGCTTGTGCCAGCAAGAGCGACTGCCTCACCACTGCGAGGCGCGTGCCGAGAGTCGCCGGCAAGAGTTGCTGGGCGAGCGATTGCTGCTCAAGCACATGTTGGGCGTTGGGGTAGAGTTGCAGCACAATGCCGACCGCTTGCCCTATCTTAGCGACTATCAGGGCTATCTATCGGTGGCCCACACACGAGGTTTTTTGGGCATAGCTTTCAATCGCGACCATGCTATGGGCATTGATGTGGAGCGATATGGCAGGCGGGTGCTCAATGTGCGCAACGGCTTCTTGAGCGAGAACGAAAAAAACTGGTTGCAACCCACCGACGAAATGGGGCACTTGGTGGCATGGACAGGCAAGGAGGCTATTTTTAAGACCATTGGCGAGCGCGCCTTGGTCAAGAATTATCGCGATGAAATTGTGTTGCACCCCTTTATTACGCCTCAAGTGGGTGAATCTTTGCAACATCATGGTGCATTTGTTGCCGAAGATTTTTATCTTTGCACTATGCTTGACACAACACTCATGCTCACATTTGCGTGTGCACATTGCCATGTTGAGCAAAGCATGAACTTGACAACATTAATTTAACCTGTGTTTCATTAAGAATATATAAACAATTACTAACATGAATATCAGAAAAAATTTCACACTTTTGTTGGTTGCAGCCGCAACCTTTGCCGGGGTTGAAGCACTGGCTTGTACTAATTTGCTGGTAGGTAAAAAAGCATCGACCGATGGTAGCACCTTGATCACCTATGCTGCCGATGCTCATGTGCTCTATGGCGACTTGCAATATTTGCCGGCAGCCGATCATCAGCCCGGCTCGATGCGCGACATTCGCGACTGGGATTCGGGCGTGTTTTTGGGCAAAATCGACGAGGTGCCCCACACCTATGCCGTGGTGGGCAACATCAACGAGCACCAAGTCACTATTGCCGAGTCGACTTGGGGAGGTCGTGAAGAACTCACCGACCAATCGGGCAAGTCGATCATGGACTATGGTAGCCTCATCTATGTGGCCTTGCAGCGTTCCAAAACTGCTCGCGAAGCCATTAAAGTGATGACCGACTTGGTAGCAAAATATGGCTATTGCAGTGGTGGCGAGTCGTTCTCGATTGGCGACCCCAACGAAATTTGGGTGATGGAGTTGATTGGCAAGGGTGCCAAGGAGAAAGGTGCCGTGTGGGTGGCTATGCGCATTCCCGACGACTGCATCAGTGGTCATGCCAACCAAAGCCGCATCTATAAGTTCCCCTTGAAAGACAAGGCCAACTGCTTGTATAGCAAAGACGTGATTTCGTTTGCCCGCAAGATGGGTTACTTTACTGGCAAAGATGCCGATTTTGAATTCTCTACTGCCTATTCGCCTCGCACCTTTGGTAGCTTGCGTGGTTGTGATGCACGTGTGTGGAGCTATTTCAATCGCTTCAAGAGTGGCATGGATGCCTATTTGCCCTTCATTCGTGGCAAGAAAAATGTTGATGTGATGCCCCTCTATGTGAAACCCGATCGCAAAGTGAGCAATCGCGACTTGCAAAACATGATGCGCGACCACTATGAGGGCACTCCCTTCGACATGACCAAAGATCCCGGTGCCACCAACTACTATGGCGTGCCCTATCGCTGGCGTCCCATGGAGTTTAAGGTTGATGGCGTGACCTATAGCCATGAGCGTGCTATTGCCACTCAGCAAACTGGTTGGGTGTTTGTGTCGCAAATGCGCTCTTGGTTGCCCAATGCCGTGGGAGGTTGCCTGTGGTTTGGTGTTGACGATGCCAACACTGCCGTGTTTGTGCCCATGTATTGCTCTATCACCGAGGTGCCCGAGAGCTATCGTCGTGGCAAGGCCGATCTCTATACCTTCGACTTTGGTTCGGCATTTTGGGTTAACAACTTGGTTGCCAATCAAGCCTACAACCGCTATAGCTACATGATTAAGGACATTCGCAAGGTGCAGGGTGGTCTTGAAGACGGTTTCGAGAAAAATCAAGCCACAATCGAGGCCAAGGCTCAAGAATTGTGCAAGAGCAATCCTGCTCAAGCTGTGAAATTCCTCACCAATTATAGCGCAACCAGTGCTCAAGATGCTACTCAACAATATCAAAAACTTGCCAAATATCTCTTTGTGAAATATCTTGACGGCAATATCAAGAAGGAAAAAAATGGCGAGTTTGAGCGCAACGAGGCTGGCACTCCCGTGCAACCCAACTTTGGTGGATACACCCAAGAATACTACGAGACTGTTGCTCGTGGATCGGGCGATCGCTTGAAAGTTGAAGAAATCGAGAAATAAGTTCTATCTTTTTCAGAGCAATATCAAAATAGAGAATCACACTCCACGGCTTGCAGTGGAGTGTGATTCTGTGTTTTGAGGGTTAAACCCCAATCGGTCATTAGGTCGCATGAAGATAATATTTTGGGCTTTTCTTCATCTTTGCCATTTATTTTGGTTCTTTTTGACTGTTTTTTTCGGTTGTTTAGCCCGCTAAACGCCCTCAAAATCAATCAAAAACCCCTCAAAATAAATTGTCAAATACAAAGAAACCTAATGCCCGATTTGGGTTAAACCTTTTGAAGCTTAGGGGGTCTAAATTAAAATGAAAAAATAAATGATCTTATATGAAGATTTTCAATGCTTTAAAACGTGTAATGCTGGCCTTTGTGGTAATGCTTGCCTTTGCAGTTGTGGGGGCACAAGAGGCTCCGGCTCGTAGCTACACAACCGAAACCTTGAACTATCAAATTGTGTATCACTGGGGCATCATTTGGAAACATGCGGGCAATGCTCAGTTGTCGATTCAACGTTCGGGGGCAGGCTATTATGCCCAACTCATTGGCAAGACACGCTCGTGGGCCGATAACATTTACCCTGTGCGCGACACGCTCAAGTGCTACATGACGGGTGATTTTTTGCCCACACGATATGAGAAAATCACTCACGAGAAAAACTATTTTGCCCACGATGTGGTGAGTTTCACTCGTGGCAGTGGCAAAACTTCGGCACAGTGCACTCGCACTCGTCGCGGCAAGCCCACTCAGCATGTGAGCCTCTCAAGTCCTGGCAATGCCTACGACATGGTGAGTGTGTTCTACATGTTGCGCAATCTCGATTTCAACAATCTTGTGCGCAATCGTTCCTATTCTACTGTTATTTTTTCGGGCAAGAGAAAAGAAACGGTCACCATTCAATATCGAGGGGTTGAGACCATTAAATTGCGCAACAAGAGCAAGCATCAAGCCCACAAGGTGACTTTTCACTTCACACAAGATGGTCGCAAAAAATCGAGCGATGACTTGAGCGCATGGCTGTCGATCGATGCAAGCCGTGTGCCACTGCTGCTGGTGGGAAAATTGCCGGTGGGTGAGGTGAAGTGTTACTTGGGTGGTAGCTTGAATCAATAGAAATGATTACTTGTTGTTAATCTCGCCCCCCTCCCCTATAATTCAATTGAATTTTTCGGTGTGAGTGAAGAAGTTAATTGCCCACGGGTATGGCATAGCCGGTGAGCCTGAAAGCCACCTTATAGGGGGTGGCACTCTTGCGTGGCTTGGGCCCTGCATAGTGGTAGAAAAGTCGTTGCACGTCCCACGACTTGATGCTCACCAATTGGCTTTGCCCCGCTTTGAGGGTTACAGGCAGGGTCACAGTGCGCTCATGCAACAGTTGTGAGCTCATGGTGGTGTAGCGCAGCATGATGTTCACGCTGGTGATGCTGTGAGCGGTGTTGTTGGTGATAAAAAACGACTCTTTGCTGTCGCTTGCTCGCTTGCTATAGCCTCGCAAGGTCACGGCATTGGGATTAATGCCACTCTCAGCCACAGCCACCGAGTCGAGTGGCAAAGCCTCGACTATTGCACTTGCATTGCGCAGCGACTTTTGAGTGGTGCGAGTGCGTGCCACAACGTTCATGGGCATCAGCACACACAGCACGGCAATACACATCAATGTGGTGGCACATTTTGTCATAGATACCTAATTTCGTTAAAAGCATTGCCATTGCCTCCCATGGGATAAATCTTATTAAATCCCATTGGCAATTTCTCTTGTTTCTTTTCGGGAGTAATTGAGAACCGCCCAAATATTGAGGGCAGGAATCGAGCAATGTTAATTCGTGTTTTCACCTCCCAATGTGGAGGATCGAATGTGAGCGATGTGGCTGTGGCATTGAGAGTGGCCACACACTCAAGCGGTGTCGAGAGCAACGAGTGGTCGCGCTCGCTATAAAGCCACAATTTAAATTTGTTGTCGATAGCACTTGGGGCAATATAACCCATCACTGTGCCCGGCAGCAAGTCGAGGTCTTGACTTTCCAGTAGCACGAGGCGATAGGCTATGTTTTTCACGTCGTGCCATTTTTCGATAGCAAGAGTGATTTGCTCGTTGGGATAATGCCAAATGCCCTCAATGGGTTGCAAGTCGCTCTCGTCGAGTCTCACCCTCATGCTATCTTCGCTGATGCCAGGCAACACCACCGATCGTTGAGGCAGGTCGTTGGCTCCTGCTGTTGCCGGCAAAATCATTCGACAAGCTATCAAGAGTAGCACAATGTGTGGCAATAATTTGCAAGAGGAGAGATGCATCGTGGTGATGGGTGATTTCTTAATTGGTTGAGAACTTATAGGTGAGTCCAAAACTCAAAATTTCTTTAAATTGCCAGTATTTCCAATCGTCGTGGCGTGGGCGCGACTTGTCGTAGCGCAGATGGGTGTAGATTTGGGTGTTGAGGTGGCGCGTGATCGAGAAATCGAGTGTGTTTTCCCAGTCGCCTTGAGCATACTCATAGTTGGTGAACACATAGAATCGTGTGTTCCATGAAATATTGGCACTCATTTTCCACAAGAATTTGCACTCAAGATTGCTACCAAAGGTGTGTCGTGTGTGTTGGCCAGTTTTGATGCCAAATGTGGTGGGATCGAGCTTGGTGATGTCGCGACACATCTTCATGTTGTAGGATAGTGGGGCAATCGACAGGCTTAAAACCTTAAATTCTTCTTTGTCTTTGTAGTTATAGGTCATACCAAGACCCAGGTTGAGTTCGCCCGGCGAGAGGAATGAAGCCGTGAGCTTGTTGGAATTTGATTTATAGGCATTGAAAAACTGTGTTTTAAACAGCAATGTGGCCGAGTAATACCAATTTTTGATGGCTTTGTAGCCAAACTTGCTGCTCAACAAGAAGTTGTCTTCGTTGATAGCATAGTTGCGCAAGGTGTCGCTGTGGGCAGTCATTACTCCCAACTTGTAGTGCAAGTCGTTTTCAAACAGGTAGTTGGGGTGCAACTTTTGATTGAGTGCCACTGTCCACCTGAAGTCGCCCAGCACATTGATGTTGTTTTCTCCGCCCTGATACCAGTTTTGGCTGATGTAGGCTTGAGTGAAGTGGAGCGATGCTTCTGCCGTGTGCAACCAGTTGAGCACTCGTGTTTCGCCACGCTCGATAATGGGGTCGATGGCTGCAGGAGTTTCAACTTGTGCCGTGCTCACCGACAGGCGATTTTTGGCAGGGTCGGGTGTCACCACATGTTCTTTTGGGGGCACAGGCAGTGTGTTGATGTTGTATTCGGTGACTTGTGGATGGGTCACCATGGCGCGATAGCGTGTGGCATCAACGTGCTCATGGCTGGCAATGGCGTCGTCGATCCACTGGCTTGTGTAGTCTTGCTGGCCATGTTCCTTGATCTCATCAAAATCGGCTTTTTGACCTTGTTGATGGCTAAACACAAGAGGCATGAATAGTGTGCTGGGCTTGAGCTCCACCGTGTCGAGGTCGATAGTGTGGCTATTGCCCAGTTGAGGGGTGGCCACTTGTGTGAGTCTTAGGCGTGGCTGTGCCATGCCCGTGGGAGCTTGTGCTTGTGCCATTGTGGCTATCGAGCACAATGCGACTATGGTGTATAGATGTTTTTTCATTTCAATTGCAAAGTTAGCCAATTTTCTATTTCAAGCCTAACTTTAGTTTCCTCTTGTTTTGTTGCTCTATTATAGTTTGGTGGAAAAATGTGACAAATAGTCGCTATGTGCAAGTAATTTTGTTTAATATAGTCATGATATGCGACATTTTGTCGCACTATTGTGCTTTGTGCTATAAAAATTCTTGTTGGCTCGCAATTTGCATGATTAAGGGGTGAGCTTCAGCCGGTGAAGCCCGATATTGAGTAAAAAGATTGTTTAATTGTTTTAATTATAGGAGGATTAAGTTATGTTATTAGCTCGTAGAAATTCAAATTGGTTGCCCGATGTGTTCAACGATTTCTTTGACACCGATTTTTTGCCCAAACCCAATGCCACAGCTCCTGCTATCAACGTGATAGAGCGCGATAGTGAATATGTTGTTGAACTGGCGGCTCCCGGCATGACTAAAGAAGATTTCAAGGTGAGCCTCGATGAAGATGAGAACCTTGTGGTTGACCTCGAAAAAAAGGTGGAAACTCAAGAAGGCGATGACAAGAAAAAAGGACAATACCTGCGCCGTGAGTTCTCTTACACCAAGTTCCACCAAACTTTGCTCTTGCCCGAAGACGTTGATGCCGAAAAAATCACAGCATCGGTCGACAATGGAGTGCTCAATGTGGTGCTGCCCAAGAAATCGGCACAAGAGTTGAAAAAAGAAACCAAGGTGATTGAAATTCAATAATTCAATCTGTCAGCAAGTTCTGATTATTGGTTGTTAAGTTAAGAAAACAGGGAGAGGTGCTTCGATAGCATCTCTCCCTTCATTTTGTCACTTGATGTGCACAGCCCTAAAAGAGGAGTGTACTTGTAGTCGATTGATTATTTCACAGGCTCAACGGTGTAGCCGGCTTGGCGCAATAGCTCGATGAGTCCCTCACCCATGGGCAAGTGTCCTGCGCCCACAGCCACCAGCACGCTTTGTTGCTCCATCACAGGCACCAGTTTTTTCACCCAGTTGCGGTTGCGGTCAAAGATGAGTGCTTTCAAGTCGTCTTTGTTGCCACTAATGGCAGGGTCTTGCATGATTTCGAGCAACTTCTTGAGGTTTTGCTCTTGATAGGCACGAGTCATGCTTGTGAGAGCTTCGCTCATGTGGTCATCGGCTTTGCACATTTCGAGCAGATCGGTGGCTTGCTTGGCGAGCGGTGAGCCAAAGAACAGATTGATTTGAAAGTCGGTGGTTTCGAGGCTGTGAGCTGGTTTGCCCAACTCATTCACTCGGCGTTGCACAGCCCCATCGAGCAGGTTGCCGGTGTCGATGTTCTGCAAGATTTGGGCAGCTTGAATCATGACGAGCTGATTGGCGATTGCAGCAGGCTTGAGTTGCAAGAAAGGCTCGATGCCCACGCCCAAAATGCCAAAGTGCTTGTCGATGACTTGTTGCACTACCTTGAAGTCTTCGCCCTTGAGCAACTTGTCGAGAGTGCTGTCTTGCGGTGCTTGCAACATTTGGGCCGACTTGGCAAGGGAATTGGCATTTTTCATGCTGTCGGCCTCAATTTCAACCCACACTGCATCAACGTCTTGTATCACACGAGGCAATTGTGCCACACTGTCGATGAAGTTGCCCGAAATGAGGTGATAGGTGCCAAAGAGATAGCTGGGTTTTGCCAGCTTGTCTCCAGTCACTTTCCACAATAGTTGCGCGCCTGCACTGCTGGCCACAAGGCCAATAATGAGTAGTAGAAAAAATTTCTTCATGATTAATTTTTTATTTATCTATGAGACAAATATAGTAAAAACCATTATATATGGCTATAAAATATCTCCAAAATACCTAAAATGAGTGATTGTCGGGTTGGCGACTGTGCCCTACCTTTGCAATGTAGAAATTACAGAGCCTCCTAACAGTGGCTACTGGAATTTAAAAGTGAATTAGTTATTAGTTAAAAAAGATTAGGAAACCACTTCTTAGTAGTTAATCTAAAAGAACGCTCAACTTGTCGATGTGAATCGCCAATCGGGCGTTTTTTTGTGCCTTTAGTTTTCTTGAACCTGCGTGATGGGGTAGGGGTAGGTAACGTTCCACAAAAACAGTGCATGGCCGGGCATTGACTGGCCTGCCAAGCATCGGTCGCGTTTCTCGATGATTTCGCAAAATTGCTCTACTGTGATTTTGCCCGTGCCCACATCAACCAATGTGCCCACAATGGCGCGCACCATGTTGCGCAAAAAGCGATCGGCAGTGATGGTGAACACCCAGCTCTCGCCCTCGCGAGTCCACAGGGCATGGTCGATGCGGCAATTGTTGGTTTTCACGTCGGTGTGCAACTTGCTGAATGAGGTGAAGTCGGTAAACTCCTTGAGCCTTGAGGCTGCTTCGTTCATGCGCTCAAAGTTGAGCTTGTAGTGGCAATGCCAGCTATAACTGTTGAGGAATGGCGACTTGCGAGTGTGCACAAAATATTTATAGGTGCGGCTTGTGGCATCAAATCGTGCATGAGCATCGGGAGCCACTGGCACAATGCCATAGATGGCTATGGCTCGCCCCACCATGGCATTGAGGCTGCGCAACAGGTTGTGCAACTCTTGTGGGTTGAGCGGTTTGGCAGTGTCGAAGTGAGCCACCATCATGGCAGCATTCACGCCTGTGTCGGTGCGCCCTGCTCCCGTGATGGTGGTGGGGGTGTGCAAGAGCACGGCAAGAGCTTTCTCGATGGTTTCTTGCACCGAGTTGTCGTGAGGCTGAATTTGCCACCCATGAAAGGGGGTGCCATCATAGCTCAGTGTCATGAAATAGCGTGCCATGCTTGGAGTTGTGTTATTCTTGCTCTAAATAGGTGTAGCCATACAGGCCCGAACGATAGTTGCGCACAAACTCGTTGCCCTCGTCGCTGGTGATTTTGCCGGTGCGTATCGACTCGGTTACCCACGACTCAACGTTGCGCACCAGTTGCTTGGAGTTGAATTGCACATATTCGAGCACCTCGGCCACTGTTTCGCCATCAATCACTTGGTCGATTTCATAGTGGTCTTTAAACACGTTGATGTGCACGGCGTTGGTGTCGCCAAACAGGTTGTGCATGTCGCCCAAAATCTCTTGGTAGGCACCCACAAGAAACACACCCATGTAGTAGCGTTCGCTCTCGCGCAGGCGGTGTACAGGCAGGGCATGGGTGATGCCGGTGGGCGAGGTGAAATTGGTGATTTTGCCATCGCTGTCGCAGGTGATGTCTTGAATCGTGGCCATGCGCGAGGGGTACTCGTTGAGTCGATCAATGGGCATCACAGGAAAAACTTGGTCGATTGCCCAGCTATCGGGCAAGGACTGGAATAGCGAGAAGTTGCAAAAGTATTTTTCGGGGAGCATCTTGCTCACACCCCGCAACTCGTCGGGGGCATGACGCAATTCGCTGGCAATGGCATTGACCTCGCGGGCAATCGACCAAAAGAGCTTTTCGATCATGGCACGGGTGCGCAGGTCGAGCATGCCAAGGCTGAAGCGGTCGAGTGCCTCTTCGCGTATTTGCAGGGCATCGTGCCAGTCTTCGAGCAAGCGAGCTTTGTTGATTTTGTCCCATATTTCAAACATGTCTTTCACCAACTCGTTGTCGTCTTCGCTCACTTTGTCGATTTCGTCGTCCCACTGTGGCAAACCAGCTTTTTCGAGCACCTCTACCACCAGCACCGAGTGATGGGCAGTGAGGCTGCGACCACTCTCGTTGATGATGTTGGGGTGCTTGATGGCGTGCTTGTCGCAAGCATCGACAAAGGTGTAGACAGCATCGTTCACATATTCTTGAATCGAATAGTTCATCGAGTAGCTGCTGGCACTGTTGCGACTACCGTCGTAGTCAACGCCCAGGCCACCACCAATGTCCACAAAGTCGATGTTGAAGCCCATGGCCGAGAGTTGCACATAGAATTGTGAAGCCTCGCGCAGGGCATTCTTGATGCGGCGTATTTTGGTGATTTGACTGCCCAAGTGAAAATGAATGAGCTTGAGGCAATCGGTCATTTTGTTCTCTTTCAAGAAGTCGAGAGCCGAGAAAAGTTCGCTTGTGTTGAGGCCAAACTTGCTACGGTCACCGCCACTTTCCTCCCACTTGCCACTGCCACTGCTCGAGAGCTTGATGCGAATGCCAATGTTGGGCTTGATGCCCAGCCGGCTCGCCACTTGGGCAATGAGCAATAGCTCATTGAGTTTCTCAACTACAAGAAAAATGCGACGACCCATCTTTTGGGCAAGCAAGGCAAGCTCGATGTAGCCCTCGTCTTTGTAGCCGTTGCAAATGATGAGCGAGTTGTCGCTGATGTCGCCCATGTTGATGGCAAGCACAGCGTGCAACTCGGGTTTAGAGCCGGCCTCCAGGCCAATTTTGAATTTCTTGCCGTGAATCACGATTTCCTCGACCACTTGGCGCATTTGATTCACCTTGATGGGGTAGATTACAAAGTTTTCGGCCTTGTAGTCATATTCCTTGGCGGCCTTCTTGAAGCAACTTGAGAGTTTCTCGATGCGATTGTCAAGAATGTCGGGAAAACGCAGCAAGATGGGGGCTGTGATGTTGCGAGCGTGCAACTCGTCCATCACTTCAACCAAGTCAACTCCCACACAACTTTGCTTGGGCGTCACGGTCACATGTCCCTCGTCGTTGATCGAAAAATATTTCAATCCCCAACCATTGATGTTATAGAGCTCGGCACTATCTTCGATGCGCCATTTGTTGATACTTGTTGTCGTAGTCGTAGAATTTAAAAAGGGTTAAACAAGAAATTTATCTAAATCTACTGCAAATATAAGCATTATCCATCATTTTTCACACCCCAATCGTGTGCTTCCTGCCCATGGTCATTGTTTTTTGTTGTTTAGCAACTCCACTCCCACTCCCTCCTCCTGCCGATTGAAGTTGGGGGTGATAGGCGTGTGTGTGGCGGTTATGCAACAAGGAGCTTGAGCGCATGGCTCAAACTCCTTGTTTATGGGGTTTTGCGAAGTGCCACGGGGGCACTCATGTTGTTTTTCTGTTATTTCACAACCTTAGTAGTTGTCTTGCTACCATCGGTGTAGGTGGTTACAACAACATTGATGCCATCAAATGGTTGTGCGCTTTCAACACCAGCAATGTTGTAGTATTTCACACCAGCAACTTCTTTGGCAGTAGTAACATCTTTCACAGCACTTGCAGTAGCTGTTACCTTGAAAGTCTTTTTCTGGAAGTCGGGGTCAGTGCCCTTGCCGTCCGAAGCGTGTCCGTCGGTGATTTCGTAGTTATAAGTGCCTTCTTTGAGAATTTCAATCTTGAATTCAACTACAGCATCGCCTTTGTCCGATTTTGTGAGAGAAGTCTTGTTGCTCATTTGCACGCCTACGGCTCTGATGATTTCACCATCAACCACGTTGCCAGCCCATGTGACTTTCTCTCCGGCATTAGAGCGGCCGGTTGGGTTCAACCATGGCTTTCCTGCATCGAGCACTGTTTTGATGCCTTTAGAGTCGTTGGCAGTTGCAGGCTTCACAAAAAATTGAACAGCAGCATAGTCGGCTGTTGGGTTGACGAGTTTAACAGGAACGGTAACTGTTTCACCTACTTTTGCATTAATGTCATCAATGGTGAAGTAGTCGGTAGCCGACACATCTGCCATTGCGCTCATGCTTGCAAATGCAAGCGCAGCAAAGAGTAAAGATTTGAATTTCATAATCAATTGATTTGTTAGATGTTTATAAATTTATAATATTTTTAATCATAGCACTAAGTGTGGTCTATGCTCTCCAGATTTCCCTCTTGTGCATAGCTACAAGTCTAACAGCAAACAAAGATAACAAATAAAAAACTAATAAAACAAGTTTTTTTGCCGTTTTTTTATTTTTTCACTTTGCATCACTTCTATAATAAGGTTTAACGGCCAAAGAGTGTTTTTATAAATTTTATCATTCCTCCACTTCCACAAGTGAAGATAAATGGTTAACTTTGTGAGTGAATTCAAGATATTGATCGAATGTGAATTTTATTCACAACGGGAAATTTAGTTTGAGAGTAAATAAAAAGATTGTTTTTTTACAAAATAAAAATCTATAACAATGGTAAATTACAAGGATTTAGGTCTCGTCAACACTCGCGAGATGTTTGCTAAGGCAATTGAAGGCGGATATGCAATTCCTGCATTCAATTTCAACAACATGGAGCAGCTTCAGGCAATTATCAAGGCAGCTTCTACCACCAAGTCGCCTGTTATTTTGCAAGTATCAAAGGGTGCACGCAACTATGCCAACCAAACTCTCCTGCGCTACATGGCTCAGGGCGCAGTTGAGTATGCCAAGGAGTTGGGTTGGGAGAAACCCCAAATTGTGCTCCATCTCGACCATGGCGATAGCTTTGAGCTGTGCAAGAGCTGTGTTGACTTTGGCTTCTCGAGTGTGATGATCGATGGCTCGTCGTTGCCCTATGACGAGAATGTGGCCCTCACCAAGAAGGTAGTGGAATATGCCCACCAATTTGACGTGACGGTTGAGGGTGAACTTGGTGTGCTTGCCGGCGTTGAAGACGAGGTGGCCAGCGAAGTGTCTCACTACACCAAGCCCGAGGAAGTGATCGACTTCACCAGCAAAACAGGCGTTGACTCATTGGCCATTTCAATTGGCACAAGCCATGGTGCCTATAAGTTCAAGCCCGAGCAATGCACCCGCGACCCCAAAACAGGCCTTCTTGTTCCACCCCCACTGGCCTTTGATGTGCTCGATGCCATCATGGAAAAATTGCCAGGCTTCCCCATTGTGTTGCACGGCTCGTCGTCGGTGCCACAAGAATATGTGAAGATTATCAACGAGAATGGTGGCAAGTTGCCCGATGCAGTTGGCATTCCCGAAGAACAGTTGCGCCGTGCCTCCAAGAGCGCCGTGTGCAAAATCAACATCGACAGCGATAGCCGCTTGGCCTTCACGGCAGCAGTGCGCAAGGTGTTTGCCGAGAAACCTGCCGAGTTTGACCCTCGCAAATATTGTGGTCCTGCTCGCGACCTGATGACCGAGCTCTACATGCACAAAATCAACAATGTGCTGGGGAGCAACGGCAAAGCATAGTTTGTTTGACACCTTATTTATACTATAACATGGCAGTGCCAAAAACTTGGCACTGCCTGTTTTTTTTTTTAGCCCTTGAGACTCTGTGTATTGTCTCTACGTGGCTTGTTTATAGGACGTTATGAAATTTTCCTACTGAGTCCCGCTTTGTGGCTGCTGGAATGGGGCAAAAAGAAAAGGTTGATTTTTGATAATCAACCTTTTAACTTTCAGTCGGGATGACTGGATTCGAACCAGCGACCCCACGCCCCCCAGACGTGTACTCTAAACCGGACTGAGCTACATCCCGCTCTTTTGTTTTGCAGGGAGGGGTTCTCCCTTTGAGCAGTGCAAAGATAGCAACGTTTTCAAGATTGTGCAATAGTTTTGGGAGTTTTTTTTTAGAATTTAAGCAATTTCTCTTGCCTTGGCAGGGCTACATGTGCATGAGATCGCGAAAGATGTCGAGTGCCGTCTTCATGTCGTCGTCTTTTATCGTGTTGTCGATCACATAGTTGCCACATGAGCCAAGCAAAGTGCAATTGATTTCGCCATGTTGGCTTTTTTTGTCGTGCCTCATGAGCATGAGCAAGGCATTGTAATCGTCGCAAGTGAAAGTGAAAGGGTGCTGGTAGTGGGCGAGCACATAGGTTGCAAGATTGTGCAGTTGCCGGCTTGGAAATTGAAGTAACATGTGCGAGAGCACCATCTCGACCACCAGTCCCCATGCCACTGCATAGCCGTGAGGCATGGCGTGCCCGGCGTGCATGGCCATGCTCTCAAAGGCGTGTCCCACGGTGTGGCCAAGGTTGAGAGCACGTCGTGGGCCCTTCTCGTGAGGGTCGATAGCCACAATGTGCATTTTCACTTGCACCGATTGCTTGAGCAGTTGCAACAAGTCGTTGTTGCCATTGGCGCATGTGGGGTCGAAGTGCAGCAGTGAGCCAAAGTGGGCTTCGCCGGTGAGCAAGGCGTGCTTGAGCATTTCGGCATAGCCCGACATGACCTCGCGACGAGGCAGCGTGTCGAAAAATCGTGTTGACACGATCACATGACTTGCTTCGGCAAAACAGCCAATTTCATTTTTTAGCCCGTTGAAGTTGATGCCCGTTTTGCCTCCCACTGCAGCATCAACAGCACCCAATAGGGTAGTGGGCACATTGATAAAAGGCACTCCACGCTTGAAGGTTGAGGCTGCAAGTCCGCCCAAGTCGGTAATCACGCCCCCGCCCAAGTTCACAATCACCGAGCCTCGGGTGATGCTGGCATTGCTCAGTTGTGTCCACACCAGCGATAGCGTGTCGAGCGACTTGTGCTCGTCGCCACATGGAATTTCGATGACCAAAGCCTCGTTGAGCACTTGCAACTGTGGCAACACATGCCGGCGAGTGTTGTGGTCGACAATCACAGCTACCTTGCCCCTACCGTGGCTATTGATGGCTTGATTGATGGCTTGTTCGACCTCGTTGGTGAAAATAACTTGTTGTGGCATGTGGCGGTTGCTTATTGGCTGGAGAGTGTGGCTTTGAATGCTGCGAGCAGGGAGGGCAGGGCTTGGGCAAGGGCGTGCATGTCGCGATACACCATGTTGGCTCCGGCCCGATACATTTCTTTTTCGGGAATGGGACCGGTGGTTACCCCTATGGTGAAACAGCCCGAAGCGTGCCCGGCTTGCACTCCCAATGGGGCATTTTCTATCACGATGCATTGGTGAGCTCGCGCTCCTGCTTTTTCTTGTCCGCGCAGATAGGGTTCGGGATTGGGCTTGCCGTGATGGGTGTCGTGGGCGGTGATGCGCTCCTCTTCAAATAGCCCCTCATAGTCGTGAGCAATGCGCTCCAAAATGGTGGGCTCGCCCGAGCCGGTGACAAGAAAGTTTTTAATGCCATAGTTCTTGAGAGTGGTGAGCACCTCGATGGCTCCTGGCATCATGGGCGGTTGCCCCAATTCTTTGAAATATCGCCCTTTCACTTTATAGAGTTCCCCTGCTTCTTCGTTGGTGAGGTTGCGACCAGTGCCACGTTTAAACATGAGTTTAAGAATTTCGGTGCCGGTCATTCCCTCATAGAGATAAAACTCGTCGCGTGTGCACTTCACACCATTTTTTTGCATGAGTTTCACCCAAGCACGTGTGTGATTTTTCATTGAGTCATAGAGCACCCCGTCGCAGTCGACAAGAGCGGTTGTCACGTCGATACATTTGTTGCCCGAATATTTCAGATATTGAGCAATGGCATTTTGTTCGGTCATGATTTTTAGATGAGTTATATATAAGATATATGTGTGTGTCGTGTTATTCTTATTTTCTCACAGTGATGTGAAAGCACCCTTGCCGGTTTTCAAAGATGGCATAGCACCGGCCCCGTTCTCGAAAGTCGTAGATGATTTCGGCCAAAATGTTTTTTAAGCTTTCAAGCGAAACTTGAAAAGTAGGGTCCATGCAGTCAAATTTCACCCAGCTGATGTCGAAGGTTGTGCCATAGAGGTGACACGACTGCGAAGTCGCTGCACGATTGCGTTTTTGCAGGCGGGCCACCGAGTAGTCGGTGCGCAACATGCTGGTCACCCTTAGCCTGTAGTCTTTGCCTCCGCGCGCAATGATGGTGTCGTGAAAAGCTTGAGCAATGTCGCGCAACAGTGTTGCCGCTTTGGGCACAAGATAGGGCATGGCATGTTTCATTGAGTCAACATAATAGAGGTTGGTTGTGTAGAGTCGCTCGATGGGTTGCTTGAGATAGTAGGCACTCTTGAAGTCGGTGATAGGGGCGATGCCGTGGGCTTGCGCCACTGGTAGCTGAATGTGGTTGCTGTCGTTGAAGATGTTTTTGAGCCTGCCGGGCACCATGTGGTTTTTTAACCGATGCACAACGCCTCCTGCCGGTAAAGGGGGAGCTTGGTCGCCGAGGTTGGCAGTGGTGGAGTCTTGCTTGAGCACATATTTCACCGGTTGCTCATCGCCTCCACAACTGCTGAAGCTCAAAGCTATGATTGCGACAAGCAACACGAGCACCACAGCAGGCAAAGCACGCATTGTGCCACTTGTTGGAGTATTTGTTGATGAATGGCTGAATGAGTTATAAAATTTCATTTTGCTTGCGATTTTTCATGTTACAAAATTACGACATAATGATGAAAAACTGAAAATTTTAATTTGATTTTAAGAAAATATGATAATTTGTTTGCATTTATCAAAAAAATGCCTATATTTGTGCTACAGAAGAACCTCACAGCTTTAAAAACTATTGGTTCATTCATGTTTGCAGTTTTTTGAAAAAACTTAATTAATTATATTTTCTAATTTAAAAAACTAAGCTATTATGAAAAAAACGTTACTTGCAATTGTTGCTCTCGCAACAGCCGTAACCATGAATGCTGGTGCTTTCAACTTTGCCCGGCGAGTGTTAACCCCTTCTTCTACTATTAAGGTGGCGCAAAAGTCTACTGCCGATGCTTTTGCCATGTTGCGCACCTATGGTGCACCTCAAAAGGCTAAGTCGCTCAATGATTTGGCAAAGGAGTATGTAACTGTTAATATTCTTCCCACTACAAAATGTGTGACCAACCACGAAGTCACCGTCACTGTGGGCACCGAGCCCAACACGATTATCTTTAAAAATCTGTGTGGTGGTGGCAAGGAAATCAAGGCTACTGTCGACTTGGCGGCCGGCACATTCTCAATTGCTCCGGGGCAAGTGGTCTTTGTGCACGATGAATATGGCAACAATATTCTTTACACCTATACAACCGAAGGTGGAAAAGCGAAGATTGACAAACAAAAACCCATCACAGGTGTGATCAACGATGATGGCACAATCGAAATCAACACTCCTTATGGTGGTTTCATTGCTTCGGGGCAATATGCAGGTCAATTTTTCTCGGACATGATTTTCACTTCTTCGATTTTCAAGGAACCTAACGGCAAGATGGCTCTCACTCAGAAAGAGAAAGCCGGTTCCAAAAATATTGAATCTAAGGTTATCATCACTCAAGATGTTGAAAACCACAAGGCCATTATCAACAACTTTGGTGGCTGGGGCTTTCAAGTGGCTATTGATGTTAAAAAAGACTCTACTATTGCAGTTTCAACCGATGTGGTTATAGAAGCTGGCGAAGAACAGGGCAATTTCTATCCCTCATCCAACCTTGAGGGTGTAGAACCTCAAGCCATTACCGGCACAATTAAAGGACACCCCAATCAAATTGATTTTGATGGCAAGTGGACTGTTATGTCAACTACAGGATATTGGTTTAATGAGTGTTCGGCCGCTAAGACTTATTTCACCAACGCCGAGAAATTCATTGTTGATGGCGACCCATCGGCAGTTGAGAACGTGGCCACAACCAAAACTGTTGCCGGCATCAGCTATGTGAACTTGGCAGGCATGCAAAGCGCAACTCCATTTAATGGGGTGAACTTGGTGGTGACTCGCTATAGCGATGGTACCGTGAGCACAACCAAAGTGATGAAATAAAGAAACATTCCAATATTAGTTTTATTAAACTCCAAGAAATGGACCAATTCTACTCGGGATTGGTCCATTTTTTGGCACATGCGCAAAAGATGACTCAGGGTGATTTTATGGGAGGGTAGAGACGATGCATGCATCGTCTCTACTGTGCTCATCTATAATCAATTGTGCTTATAATAGGAATGCCTGTCATCATATTCTATCAACCGGCAAAATCTGTTGAACCGGAAAGCGTGTGAATTTTTGGGTGATTGGCAAAAAAGCAGTAATATTGCATTAAAATTGTGACATAATGAAAAGTAATCTCAAAAGATATAAAATACTCTTTGTGTGTTTGGGCAACATCTGCCGTTCTCCTGCTGCACAAGGAGTGATGCAACAGCTTGTTGACGAGCGTGGCTTGTCGGCCCAATTTGAGCTCGACTCGGCCGGCACCTATAGTGGTCATGCCGGGCAGTTGCCCGACCGCCGAATGCGCGTGCATGCTCGTAATCGTGGCTATGAACTCACCCATCGTGCTCGCCCCGTTGTGGAAACCGATTTTGAGGAATTTGATCTCATCGTGGCAATGGATCGCGGCAATTTTACCAACTTGCAAGCCATGGCGGCAACACTCAACGAGGTCAATAAAATTGTGATGATGGGTAGCTACATCAGGCAATTTCCGCACTACGACCATGTGCCCGACCCCTACTATGAAGGTTCTGAGGGATTTGAATTGGTGCTCGACTTGCTTGAAGATGCCTGTGAAAACCTGCTCGATAAAATAGTGAAAACAAAACTTGAAACAACAATAAAACAATGAATATCTCTACAACGTGTAAGCACTTGGCTATGGCATTTGTTGTTGTGGCAACCGGTGTGATGGCTATGGCGCAACAGTCGCCAATTGCTGTGAAATGGGAAATGATCAACAACAAGGCAGGCGATGGCTTTTATAGCTGTCGCTTTGTGGTGAAAAACGTGTCGACTGCTCCCTTGCAACGTGATTGGACCTTCTATTTCAACCAATTTTCGCGCAAGGTGAAAACTCCCCAAACTTGCCCTGTCGACATCAAGGAAATTTCAACCACCTATTATCGTGTGGTGCCCAACAGCCACTACAAGACACTTGCCCCGGGCGACACGATGGTTGTCGACATGCTCATGCGGGGCAACATGGTCAACATTTGCTATGTGCCACAAGGTGGCCATGTGGTGCTCGGCAATGCTTCGCAACCACCATTGCCGGTGAAAATAGAGATAGCCGAGTTGTCACACCCCGGCCAATGGGCTATGCGTGACGATTATCCCGATGGTGGCAAGGTTTTTGACTTCAACACCACCTTGGCAGGTGCCACAACAGTGAGCCATTGCTACAACATTTTTCCATCGCCCAAGCAAGTGACACTCACGGCAGGAACGACCCAACTGGGCAACCTTGTGAGTGTGAAAGGCAAAATGCTCGATTTCAAGCTCAAAGGGGCGCGCAAGCTGCTTGTTGAGGGGTTGAAAGAGCGTGGCATCTATGTGTCGAGTGGGCAGCGTGTGGTCATTTCGTTAGGCACCAATAAGAAGCTGAATGACAATGCCGAATATTATGAACTCACTGTTGGCACGGGCGACACCATCACAATCGTTGGCACAACCCAAGAGGGCGTGATGAATGGAGTGAAAACCCTGCTTGCCGCTATCGACCACAGCAAGGGCAATCGCCTCGACAATGCTGTGATAAAAGATTATCCCGGCTTTCACTATCGTGGCTTGATGCTCGACATTGCTCGCAACTTCACCACCAAAAATAATATCAAGCGTTTTATCGACATTTTAGCCTACTACAAGCTCAATCGCTATCAATTTCACTTTACCGACGATGAGGCATGGCGCATTGAAATTCCAGGCTTGCCCGAACTCACCGAGGTGGCTTCGCGCAGAGGCTGCACTACCGGCGAAAACGAGTTTTTGGCACAAATCTTTGATGGCACAGGCAACCCCAACGACCGCTCGCAAAGTGCCAATGGCTACCTCACTCGCAACGATTTTGTTGAAATTCTCAAGTATGCCGATGCCCGTGGCGTGAAAATAATTCCCGAAATAGAAACCCCCGGACATGCACGTGCCGCTATTGTGGCGATGAAGGCACGCTACAACAAGTATAAAGATTCCAACATGGCTCTCGCCACTCAATATAAGTTGTGGGACGATGCCGACACCAGCCATTTTGTTTCGGCACAAAGTTATCACGACAATGTGCTCAATGTGGCTCAAGAGGGAGTGTATAATTTCTTGACTAAAGTGATCGAAGAGTTGCGACTCATGTATCGCGATGCAGGGCTCAAGCTCGATGTTGTGCACTTGGGAGGCGATGAGGTGCCACGTGAGGCATGGGACGGCTCGCCGGCTGTGCAGTCGCTCATGAAAGCCAACGGGCTCAAAAATGCCCATGAAGTGAGCGAGTATTATCTGCGACGCATCAGCGACTTGCTCTATGCCAAGCACATTTTAATTCAGGGCTGGCAAGAAGTGGGGTTGCGCCATAGCGATGAGTTTAATGCCGTGATGGCACCTCGCTTTGCAGGAGTAAATGCTTGGAGCACTGTGGGAGGCGACATTAAAATACCCTACACCCTTGCCAATGCAGGCTACCCCACCATTCTCTCCAATGTCACCAACTTCTACATGGACATGGGCTATAGTTGGCACCAATATGAGCGTGGATTGCACTGGGGCGGTGTCGTCGACGAGTTTGCCTCATGGAGCTCACAACCCTTGAATATCTACAAAACGGCTCGTGTGAACTACTATGGCAAGCCCATCGACTTGGCTCGTGTGGCCAATGGCAAGCCCGTGCTCACCAAGCCACAAAACGTGATTGGCATCATTGGCCCCCTGTGGGCCGAGACCATTCGCAATTTTGCACAAGTGCAAAACATGGTGTTGCCCAAGGCACTTGGACTTGTGGAGCGAGCATGGAACCCTGCTGTGGAATGGAACGATGATGTGACGGGCAGTTTTGAGGCTGCACGCGCCAGCTATAATGCAAAAATTGGGCTTGTGGAATTGCCCATTTTGGCAAAAAAAGGATTGAATTTTCACTTGGGGCAACCGGGCATCAAGGTCGTTGATGGCAAGTTGGTAGTCAACACTCGCTATGGTCGCGAGGTGGTGCGCTACACGCTCGATGGCAGTGAACCCACCGAAAACTCCCCCGTGTGGACCACTCCGGTGCCTGTGGGCAATGCCATGGTGATCAAAGCCAAGGCCTATTACCTATCGGGGCAAAGTGTCACCACCTATTTGTGGCTCAAGCCACACATGGGCGTTGCGCCATGACGTTACTTTTTTTTGTCAATATGGCAAATTGATTGTAATTTTGCATTCAGATTATTAAGGTGAAATATAATACACAATAAGATACATGTTTGAAAATTTATCGGAGAAACTTGAAAGGTCAATCAAGGTTCTGAAAGGACAAGGCAAGATTACCGAAATTAATGTTGCCGAAACAATGAAAGAGGTGCGCCGTGCATTGCTCGATGCCGACGTGAGCTTTAAGGTTGCCAAGGAATTTACCAACAAGGTGAAGGAAGAGGCACTTGGACAAAACGTGATCAATGCTGTGAAACCCAGCGAACTCATGGTGAAAATCGTGCACGATGAGCTCACCAAGCTCATGGGTGGAGAGCAGGCTCCTTTCAATGTCGAGGGCAGTCCTGCCATTATTCTCATGTCGGGTCTGCAAGGTTCGGGTAAAACCACCTTTACCGGTAAACTGGCTCTCAAACTCAAAGAAGAAAAAAACAAAAACCCCATGCTGGTTGCCTGCGACGTTTATCGTCCTGCAGCTATCGACCAGCTCAAGGTGATTGGCGAGCAGGTGCATGTGCCTGTGTATAGCGAGCCCGATAGCAAAGACCCCGTGAGCATTGCCCGGCATGCTATTGCCGAGGCCAAGGCCAAAGGGCATGACCTTGTGATTGTCGACACTGCCGGTCGACTGGCAGTTGACGAGGCGATGATGACCGAAATCAAAGCCATTAAAGATGCTATCAATCCCACCGAGACCCTCTTTGTGGTCGACTCGATGACGGGTCAAGATGCCGTGAACACAGCCAAGGAGTTTAACGAGCGTCTCGACTTTGATGGCGTGGTGCTCACCAAGCTCGATGGCGACACCCGTGGTGGTGCTGCACTCTCAATACGCGCCGTGGTCAACAAGCCCATCAAGTTTGTGGGTACGGGCGAGCGCATCGAGAAGAGCGCAATCGACCCTTTCCGCCCCGCCGGCATGGCCGACCGCATCTTGGGCATGGGCGATATTGTGTCGTTTGTCGATCGCATGCAGCAGCAATATGACGAGGAAGAGGCCATGAAGTTGCAAAAGAAGATTGCCAAAAATCAATTTGACTTCAACGACTTCAAAGCCCAAATCAAGCAAATCAAGAAGATGGGTAACCTCAAAGACTTGGCTTCGATGATTCCGGGTGTGGGCAAAGCCATCAAAGATATTGATATAAAAGACGATGCCTTCAAGAACATAGAGGCCATTATCGACTCAATGACCCCCTATGAACGTTCTCACCCCGAGGTGATGAATGGCAGTCGCCGCAAGCGCATAGCCGATGGTAGTGGCACCAAGCTCGAAGAGGTGAACCGCCTGCTCAAGCAATTTGAGCAAACTCGCAAAATGATGCATGCTGTGACAACAAAAAATCCGATGAAGATGATGAGAGGCATGCGTCGTCGTTAAATAGCAACAAAATCTAAGCGAAGGCAGGTCGCAGGGAGGCATAGCTACCCAACCTGCCTTTCTCACTTGAAGAGGTAACTAATAGCAATTTTTAATCAAAAAATATAACTTAAATAAAATATATAACCCTGTAGCTATGGAAATAATTGATGGAAAAAAAATGGCTGCTCAAATCAAGCAAGAGATTGCAGCACAAGTTCAAGCCATGGTTGCTCAAGGCAAGAAACAGCCTCACTTGGCTGGCATTCTTGTTGGGCATGATGGCGGTAGCGAAGCCTACATGGGCAACAAGGTGAAAGCCTGTGCCGAGTGTGGCTTCAAGTCGTCGCTCATTAGGTTTGAAACCGATGTCACCGAGGCCGAGTTGCTTGCCACTATCGACAAGCTCAACCACGACGACGACGTTGATGGCTTTATCGTGCAATTGCCCTTGCCCAAGCACATCGACCAGCAAAAAGTGATTGAAGCTATCGACTATCGCAAAGATGTCGACGCTTTTCACCCCATCAATGTGGGCCGACTCACCATTGGATTGCCCTGTTTCAAGCCTGCAACTCCACAAGGCATCTTGACCCTGCTCGAGCGCTATGGCATTGAAACTCGTGGCAAGCATTGCGTGGTGCTGGGACGCAGCAACATCGTGGGTAAGCCTGTGGCCACCATGCTCGTGCAAAAGGCCAACCCTGGCAACTGCACCGTCACCATTTGCCACAGTGCAACACCCAACATCAAGGAGATTGCTCGCAGTGCCGACATCTTGATTGCAGCCCTTGGCTCGCCTCAATTTGTGAAAGAAGACATGGTGAAAGAGGGAGCTGTTGTGATCGACGTGGGCACCACACGCCTGCCTTCGCCCAACACCAAGAGCGGCTACAAACTCTTTGGTGATGTTGACTTTGAGCACGTTGCTCCTCATTGCTCCTACATCACACCGGTGCCCGGCGGCGTGGGACCCATGACCATCTGCATGCTCATGAACAACACGCTCAAGGCTGCTCAAAAGAGTATTTATTGCTAAAAAGAAACTTACATTCACAACGACATGCTCAGTAATCTGCCGTTTTTTCTGCTTTTCTCGCTGTTGCAATTTCAGTCGCAATTCCTGCAACAAAGTTTTTGCGATAGCACTTGCATCGATCTTGCCTTTGTGGGCGATGCCATGCAACACTCCACCCAAAGCAAGGCCGCCTTGGCTGCCGGAGGGGGAAAAACCTATGACTACAGCCAGTGTTTCTCGTTGCTTCAGCCCGATATTGAGCAAGCCGACTATGCCGTTGTGAATCTTGAATGTCCACTCGGAGGTAGCCCCTACACGGGCTACCCCTGTTTTAGTGCTCCCGATGCCTTTGCACGGCAATTGAAATCAACGGGATTTGACCTTTTTCTCACTGCCAATAATCACAGTCTCGACAGGCGCGACAAGGGAGTGAAACGCACCATTGCCACCCTCGATGCCATGAGAGTGCCACATGTGGGCACCTATGTGAATGCCACTGCAAGAGCAAGTGAAGTGCCATTTATAGCCAACATCAAAGGCATTAAGGTGGCTTTTCTCAACTACACCTATGGCACCAATGGCATTGTGGTGCAAAAAGATGTGGTGGTCGACTACATCAACCTCAAGCAGATTGATGCCGACATCAACTTGGCGCGCTCGCGTGGCGCTCAAGCCCTGTGTGTGGCCATGCACTGGGGCATCGAATACAAGTTCTTGCCCAACGATGAGCAACAAGTTTTGGCTCAATATCTTGTAGATCGAGGAGTCGATCTCATTATTGGTGGTCACCCCCATGTGGTGGAGCCTTTCAAGGTTGTGCACAGCGACAAGCACAACAAAGATGTGCTGGTAGTGTATAGCTTGGGCAACTTTATTTCGGGACAAAAAGCAACCGACACGCGCGGTGGAGCCATGGTGAAAGTTTCGCTGCAAAAGAAAGATGGCGCTGTGACGGTGTGCAACCCTCGCTACAAGCTATTCTTTTGCCAGCACCCTCAGCGTCATGGCGATAACTTTCGTTTAATACCCGAAAACATGCCCCGGCAGGTGCGCCCCGATTCCAAAAAGGCCTTCATGCAATTCATGTCGCGTGCCCATAGCATGGCCATGAGCCATAACCAAGGTGTGAATCAAGAACTTTGACAGTTCTTGATGATGTGAATAGATAGCTTGCCATTTATGGCAGTGTTGATTTTTAGAAAAATTATAGCCTATTTTTTTTTTGATGTTTATAATTTATTGCCTTACCTTTGTAATAAATCCTTTAACAAAAAACATTAAACAACTCATGAAGAAACTCTCTTTATCTGTCTTTCTGTGCCTCATGATGTGTTTTGTTGCCATGGGTCAAGACAAATTGGCTCCCTCAACTCGGCTTTTCTTGAGTATGAGAAATGGTAACCTGAAAAGCAATGAGGCAATTGACCTGTCGAAATTATTTCAAGGTCGTAAACTTCGGCAACAACTTAAATTGCGCAACGGCAAGGCCTATGCGCCTTATGCCATTGCCCAGCCCCGCAAAATTGGCGGTGTGGAGATGATTGATGCCTTCATTGGGCTCGATGGCACCTCGGTGCAAGAGCTTGAGGCTCTGGGTGTGCGCATTCAGCGTGTGTTCAAAGGGTTTGTTACAGCCGGCATTCCTGTCGATAAAATTCACGATGTGGCGGCACTGGCAGTTGTCAACCGCATTCAAGTGGCACAAGTGATGCAAGCCTTCACCGACAGTGCACGCAGCCACACTCACGTGAATGAGGTGCTCGACGGCCTCAACCACAATTTGCCCAAAAACTATGATGGCAGTGGAGTGATTGTGGGCATTGTCGACACCGGCATCGACCCCCAGCACGAGGCTTTCACCGACACTGCCGGCCACAGCCGCATCAAGCGGTTGTTTCAAGTGAAAAAATCCTATGGCAAGCAATACAAGCAACTCTTCTATAAAGACTCGCTTTCTATTCCCAAGCGCATGCCCGATCGCAGTGATGAGTCGCATGGCACCCACACCAGCACCACAGCTGCTGGCAAAAAAATACACACCGATTATGGTGATTTTTGTGGCATAGCCCCCAACTGCGATGTTTACTTGTGTGGCTTGGCAAGCCTGCAAGACAACTTCATAGCCAATTCGGTGAACATGATTTCGGCCTATGCCGACTCGGTGGGCAAGCCTTGTGTCATCAGCCTCAGTCTGGGTGGCATGCTGGGTCCTCACGATGGCACCGACTTCATTAGCCGTGCCTATGATCAAGCCACCGGCAAGGGCAAAATCATTGTGCTTGCTACTGCCAATCAGGCAGGAGGCGACATGTATGTCTACAAGAAAGATGCTTCTCGCAAAGCACCACTTGCCACTATCTATGCCCATGAATTGTATGCGGGAGAAAAGTCGGGAGCCTATTACATGGTAGGGAAAGCAAGCGCATGGGCTCGCAAGCCCGAGGTTCCTCTTGCAGCCAAGGTGATGGTTGTAAATTCCTTTAATGGCGAAATCATGTGGGAATCTAAAGAAATCAAGAAAACCGACATGGACAAAAACGGTATGTATGCAATTGATTCCAACACCAAAGGTGTCGATGACAGTATTCTTGGTAACTACTACACCTACAACTCTTTGTTGGGTGATGATGGATTTGTGGCTGTGGTAATAAGCAAAGACGAGCAAAACAAGAAAGATAACACGATTTTCTTTGTGAGCAACTTGCAGTCGAAGTCGGGAGGCACCTATAAGTTGGCCTATATGGTTTATCCTGCCGATTCCACAGCAACAACCGACATCGACATGTGGGAAGGCACCTATACAGGCATTTTTGAAGGCGACAAAACCATAGGCAACTATGAAACTTGCAAGGGCAGCAACAAGTGCTCGGCCAGCAGTGAGTGCTATGCTCAAAATGTGATTACGGTGGGCTCCTATGTGTCGCGCAATGTGCTCAATGGCAAAAACACCCACAACTACAAAACCACCCCATTGCCTGTGGGGCAGATTTCCGACTTTTCAAGCTTTGTGGAGCAAGGCTATGGTCCCCAATCTCCTCACACGATTCCCACTATTGCTGCTCCCGGGCAAACTGTGGTTGCAGGCATCAACCACTACGACACCGACAACTTTCCCACCTCGTGGTATAAAGATCCGGGTGAATATCGCTATATCACCAAAACCAACGCCCGAAGCTACTTTGGATCGATGAGTGGCACCTCGATGGCTACGCCTTGTGTGGCAGGTATTGTGGCACTATGGTTACAAAACAACAAGTCGCTCACTCCCAATGATGTGCGTGAAATTATGGAAAAAACTGCCATTCACGACGACTTCACCAAAGGCGAGAAAGGCGTGCGCTTTGGCGGTGGAAAAATCAATGCTTTGGGAGGTGTGCCTCAACAAAGTGTGTCGAGCCGTGGCGACTCCAACAACGATGGCACTGTAGATGTGAACGATGCCACAACACTCATCAATCACATTTTAGGTCTCAAACCCTCGCCTTTCAGTGAGGAAAATGCCAATGTGGTTCTCGACGACCAGTTGAATGTGACCGATGTGACGGGCATTATTAATATTGTGTTAAAATCTAAGAAAAAATAATGATAATTTCTTTATAATTTAAATTGGTGGCTATTTGTTTGACAAAAATAGCCACCAATTTCTTTGATATTCATGATTTATTGCACTATCTTTGTGAGCACTCCTTAATAAAAAATGGAAAAATTAAAACTCATGAAAAAATTTTACTTGGCTCTTGGTGTCCTTTTATTGGCATCGGGCATGGCCCATGCAGTGCCGGCAAAACCGGGTTTCACAACATTTAAGCAAAGCGATGGCTCGACAATTTCGGTCGAAATGCGTGGCGATGAATTTCATCATAGTTTTGTGACTCGCGACGGCATTCCCTTGATGCGTGCGACCAATGGCGATTTCTATTATCGCACAACAACAGGCATGACGAGTGTGCTTGCTCACGAAAAAGCCGAGCGGGGAGCAAGTGAGCTTGAATTTATTAAATCGCAAGGCGACAAAATGAGCCTTCAGCACATCTTCTCAGCCAGCAAGCGTGCTTCGATGCCCATGAGTCGCAAGCGAGTGGGACACACACAAGTGCCCACCACCGGCTCTCCACGTGTGCCCATTATTCTCGTAGAATATACCGACAAAAAGATGTCAAACTCCAAAGCCGACTTTGTGAAGCACTACACCTCGGGCAACAAGAGTGTGACTCAATATTTCAAAGACCAGTCCAATGGGCTCTATAACCCCCAATTTGATGTGTATGGCATCTACACACTCGACAACACCCGTGACACCTATGGTGGCAATGATGCGAGAGGCAACGATGTGGGCGTGGCTCGCATGGTGGGCGATGCTATCGACAAGGCTGGCGATAACATCGACTGGACAAAATATGACAACGATGGCGATGGCGAAGCCGATGTGTGTATTGTGGTTTATGCCGGTGTTGGCGAGGCTCAAGCCAGCAATACCGTGCCTCAAGCGGTGTGGCCCTGCCAGTGGACGTTGTTTGAAGGAGCCTATTTTAATGACGGGGAAGGCCCGCGCACGCGCAACAACACTCGCATCGACCGTTTTGCCGTGTTTAATGAGGTGACCGGGAGCTATGATGGAGGAAAAAATCTCGACGGCATTGGCACATTTTGCCATGAGTTTTCCCACTGTCTTGGCTTGCCCGACTTTTATGAAACAACCTACTCCCATGGCTACTATGGCATGGGCGAATGGAGCTTGATGGATGGAGGTTGCTACAACAACAATGGCTACACTCCCATTGGCTATAGTGCCTATGAAAAAAACTTTGTGGGTTGGCTCGACCTTGTAGAACCCAAACCCAACACCCAATATGCCTTGCCCGTGTTAAATCAAAGCAAAGATAAAACCGAAACAGCCCTCAAGGTAGTGAGCGATATAAACCCCAACGAGTATTACTTGCTCGAATATCGCCGCCGGCAAGGTTGGGACCAGTTTATTCAAGACGAGGGAGTGCTCATTTCTCACGTTTCCTATGTGCCCTCATGCTGGGAAGAAAACAAAGTCAACAACTCGCGCGTGCAACTCATGACAGTTGCAGCTGCCGACAATAGCCTGAGGCGTGGCTCCGAGAGTGGAGACCTGTTTGGACGCCGACAGCACGACTTCACCGACGACACAGCCCCCTGTGCACAACTCTATCTCACTGCATCGGGCGATCCCACAGGGCACGCCGGCAAGTTGGGAAAACCTATCACCAACATCATTCTCGATGGCGACACAGCACGCTTGTGGTTTATAAAAGGCGTAGTGTCGCTCGATGCTCCCCAAGTGAAAGCCCCCACCCAAGTGACCGAGACCTCGTTTACTGCCAATTGGGCTCCTGTGCAAGGTGCCACGAGCTACACGCTCAATTTGCGCAACGAGAAAGCTAAGATTCCTGCCAAACTCTTGCTCGATGAAGACATGAGAGATGGCACCACTTGGATTAAAAAGGGTGAAATTCGCATCAATTATGGCTATTTGACACTGGGCGTTGCCGATGCTATTGGCAGCATCACCAGCCCGGGCTTTGACTTGGGCGACTATGAGGGCAAAACCTCTGTTGTGGTTGATGCCAAAGGTGGCTCTGATGGTGTGAAAATGATGGTTTCGATCAATGATGGGGCTGACAAGCAGGAGGTTGAGTTGAGCTCGACTTCAACCGAGCATGTGGTTGTGCTCAATGGCAATGCCGATGCAGGAAATTTAGTCACTATTTCATCGTTGGAGCCCGGCAAAAAGGTGCACCTGCGTGGAGTGAAAATCTATGGAGGTGACTACGATGGCAAGGCCAATGCCCCCCAAGAGAGTGGCGATGCCCTCATGCGCACTATCACAGGCATCACAGGCAATTCCTATGAGCTCAAGAATCTCATAGCAGGAGGCCGCTATGTGTATCGTGTGAAGGCTGTGTATAACGAAACTTCGGCCAGCAAGTGGAGCGATTTGCAAAAAATTACACTTGTAGCGCAAGCGGGAGCTGTGCTCGGCGATGTTGACGGCAATGGCACTGTTGACGTGAGCGATGTGACCACTCTCACCAACTACATTTTGGGGCTCAATCCCTCGCCATTCTTGATCGACAACGCCGATGTCAATCACGACGGGAAACTCAATGTGACCGATGTGACGGGCATTTACAATATCATTCTTACAGCAAAATGAAATTCAGTGAAAAGATAAAAAAGTAAAAAGTAATTTTCTCTACATGTTAAAAAGTTGATTGATCAATCGTTGCCGTTTTGTGAGAAACGGCAACGATTCATCTTCTTAGTAACACCAACTCAAAGCTTGAAAATGAACAAGAAAGTGCTGTAACGAAGTATTGTGTGAAAAATTGTGTGAAAAATTAGGATTTCCTTTTTTTTTACTCTATCTTTGTTCGGTGAAATGAAGAAGATATTGCTCATATTGATGATTTGTGCCACAATGGACATCGTGAGTGCATGGGCCGCTCCAGCAGCAGCTCCTGCTATCGAGTCGGTTTCGAGCATTCCCACTGTGCGAGGTGGAGAAGGCCGAATCTATTTGTCGGCAGGCAGTGTTGATGCGACATTCAATATCTATTCAATTACGGGTCAACTTGTGAGAGTGGTGAAGCTTGGTGCCGATACACACACCACGGTTGAAATGCCCAAAGGGTTCTATGTTGTGCGCTATTTCAATCAATGGTCGCGCAAGGTTGTGGTGAGGTAGCATCTCGATGGTGCATCACCGCCCCATGGCAAGTGAAAAAGTAGAAATAGACGTCGCTTCATGAAGCCCCCCACACATGGCATGATTTGTGTTGCACACTATCATAAACCCTCATCTTTTTCCAAAAAATGGAGATAGGGTTGTGATAGTTTTTTATTTAAATTGGGCATTATTTTTCAATATTCATTGAATTATCCACACATTCTCTAATATGATTTTAGCAGAGTTGTTCCCCTATGCTCAGGTGATTTACACGGTTTTCACGATCATCTATGCCTTCACTATTTTGGGTGTGATTGGCATTGTGATTTCAGAGAATCGCAACCCCATTAAATCGCTTGCGTGGGTCACAGTGCTCATTTTGCTACCCGTTGTGGGGCTGTTTCTCTACCTGTTTTTTGGACGCAGCCTCAAGAGTGTGGTGATGATTTCTCGCAAAAATCGTGTGAAATTGCGTCGCCAAGAAAAATTGGAGAATATCGACGTGAATGGTCTCGACCTGTGTGACTCGAGCAAGCAGCTCATCAGGCTTGTGAATTCGGTAGTAGAGCCTCACTATTTCCCGGGCAACAGCATTGACATTTTTACCGAAGGAGTCGACAAGTTTAAATCGCTCAAGCGCGACTTGCTTGCCGCCGAGAAATATATCAACTTTCAATACTATATTTTTTCTAACGATGCCATTGGTCAAGAAATTGCCGATATTCTCATAGCCAAAGCCCATCAAGGTGTGAAGGTGAGGGTGATTTATGACCATGTGGGGTCGTGGAGCATTGCCTCGTCGTTTTTCAAGCGTATGAGGCGCGATGGAGTTGATGCTCACCCATTTTTGAGAGTAACCTTTCCACAACTTGCCAATCGGCTCAACTGGCGCAACCACCGCAAAGTGGTGATTATTGATGGCAAGGTGGGTTATATAGGGGGCATGAATGTGGCCGATCGCTACAACACCGGAGCCCATGGCAGGCCGGCATGGCGCGACACCCACTTGAGAGTGGTGGGAGGTGCTGTCAAGGCGTTGCAATATTCGTTTGCAGTCGATTGGAACTTCATGAAACGCATGCTCCTCACCCAAGCCACATGTAGCTATCACACCGACCCCAATGCTGGCAATGGCGTGCAAGTGATCGATAGTGGCCCAACGGGCTTGTGGAATGGCATGTCGCTGGTTTTTCTCAAAGCTATCTCTTTGGCCCAAAAGTGCATCTATATCCAAACGCCCTATTTCTTGCCCAATGATGGCCAAATCAAAGCCTTGCAGGCTGCCGCCCTTGCAGGTGTGGACGTGAGGCTCATGATTCCGCGTTCGCCCGATTCGCGAATTTTGCGCTACTCTTCGTTTTCTTATGTCAAAGAGTGCTTGCAGGCCGGCATCAAGGTTTATTTCTACACTGGTCGCATGTTGCATGCCAAGTGCATCATTGTTGATGATGAATTTGTGACAACGGGTTCCACCAACTTCGATTTTCGCAGTTTTGAACACAACTTTGAGTGCAACATCTTGGTTTATGGCAAGGCTTTTAATGCACGCATGAAGCAAATCTATATGGCCGACATCAGAAACAGCCAGCGCATCATTCTCTCACACTGGAAGCGTCGCCCCATGGGCCAGCGTGCCCTTGAGTCGCTCTCGCGCTTGCTGGGTCCCATTTTGTGACAAATTGCTCTTTTTAGTGTGTGCACATTCAAAACTCCCAATTCATGAAATGTTATGATTACTTTTCCTAATGCTAAAATAAATTTAGGGCTCAATATTGTGAGTCGCAGGCCCGATGGCTATCACAATATCGAGACCGTGTTCTATCCCATTCCACTCACCGATGCGCTTGAAATTGTGCCCTCGCGCAGTGGCGCGACCACACTCACTTGCTATGGACGCAAGGTTGATTGCCCTGTTGAAAAAAACTTGGTGATGAAGGCCTGCCTGCTGTTGCAGGCGCAATGTGGCTTGCCGGCGGTCGACATGTTTCTCTATAAGCACATTCCCGACGGAGCAGGATTGGGAGGTGGGTCGAGCGACGCCTCTCATGTGCTCACGATGCTCAACAGCATGTTTAGTTTGGGCCTGTTGGCCAATGAGTTGAAAGCTCTTGCCTCGACTCTTGGTGCCGACTGTGCTTTTTTTATCGAAAATCGCCCTGTGATGGCTACGGGCATAGGCAATGTGTTTGCACCAGTAGAAGTTGACCTCAAGGGTAAATTCCTGTTTTTGGTTAAGCCCGATGTTTCGGTATCCACGGCCCAAGCCTATGCCCAAGTCACTCCCAAGCTTAGTCAAGAGCCACTTGCAAGCATTTTGGCTCACCCCATTGAGCAGTGGCAAAGTGGTGGGCTAAAAAATGGTTTCGAGCCCGGTGTCTTTGCTCAATTCCCTGAGTTGGGCGAAGTGAAGCAAGCCATTGAGCAGGCAGGAGCATTATATTGCAGCATGTCGGGGTCGGGGTCATCGATTTTTGGAATTTTTGATGATGTCAAATTGGCAGAGGCGCTATGCTCTCAATTTGCCAAATGCGCTCATTATGTCATGCCTCTATAGCGAGGGTCTGTGTTTGTGCCACGCCGGCTACAGCACAGGGGCATTGGCTCACTTTTTGTTTAGAATTGCACGAATGCATTACAAAAGATGAAAATAAAATTGACACGAAATATGAGTAAAAAAGAATCCAAGCAACAAGAAGATGTTGCTCAGGAAGCCCCCGAAAAGGAAAATCAGGCCACAGCCGATGTTGCTCCCGAGGCAATGGAAGAGGATGTGAGCCTTGAAGACCGCATCACGCAACTTGAGGGTGAGGTTGAAAATGAGAAAAAAGAATACATGTTTCTCATGGCCGAGTTTGACAACTATCGCAAGCGCACTCTCAAAGAAAAGCAAGAACTCATTAAAACGGCATCGAGCAAGGCTATGCAAGAGTTGTTGCCTGTGGTTGATGACTTTGAGCGCGCTATTGCTGCCATGGAGTCGGCCAGCGATGTTGAAAGTCTCAAAGAGGGTGTAGACTTGATTTATAAAAAGTTTATTTCCTATCTCGAAAAGCAGCAAGTGAAGGCTATGGATTCCACGGGTAGCGACTTTGATAGCGACGTGCACGATGCAGTGACCACTTTCCCTGCTCCCGAAGAGAGCCAAAAGGGCAAGGTGATCGACACCGTGCTCAAGGGCTACATGATCAACGACAAAGTCTTGCGCCACGCCAAAGTGGTTGTGGGTCAATAATAATATTATCGTGTGTTTTGACTTATTATGGCACAAAAAAGAGATTATTATGAAGTGTTAGGGGTCCAAAAGAATGCCAGTGCCGATGAGCTTAAAAAGGCTTATCGCAAAATGGCCATTCAGTTTCACCCCGACCGTCAGCAAGGCAAGAGCGACGAAGAAAAAAAGAATGCCGAAGAAAAATTTAAAGAAGCCGCCGAGGCCTATGATGTGTTGAGCGACCCCGACAAGCGTGCCCGATATGACCAATTTGGATTTGCCGGAATGGACGGTGGCGCAGGAGGTTTTGGCGGTGCAGGCATGTCGATGGACGATATTTTCTCGCAGTTTGGCGATATTTTTGGAGGAGGTGGCTTTGGCGACTTCTTTGGTGGTTTTGGTGGCCGTCGGTCATCGGGTGGCCGTCGCATGCAACGAGGCTCCGACTTGCGTGTGCGTGTGCGTGTCAATCTCAAAGATGTGGCCGGTGGCGTTGAAAAGAAACTCAAAATTCCGCGCATGGTTTCCTGCGACGCCTGTCATGGCACCGGAGCCAAAAACGGCACAGCACAAGAAACCTGCCCCACTTGTGGTGGTAGCGGTGTGGAGATGCGTGTGCAACGCACCATTTTGGGGCAAATGCAAACCCAAAGCACCTGCCACACCTGTGGCGGTAGTGGAAAAATCATCAAGGAGCGTTGCCCCGAGTGTGGAGGCAAGGGACTTGTGCGCAAAGACGACATCGTGTCGATTAACATTCCTGCCGGTGTGGGCGAGGGCATGACTCTCAAAATGAGCGGCAAAGGCAATGATGCTCCCGGTGGAGGCATTCCGGGCGACTTGCTCATTGTGATTGAGGAGGAGCGCGATGCCCAATTGCAACGCGATGGCAACGACTTGATTTATAACCTCATGCTCGACATTCCCACAGCAGTGTTTGGTGGCAAAGTTGAGGTGCCCACAATCGACGGTCATGCACGTGTCACCATTCAGCCCGGCACACAGCCCGGTAAGGTGTTGCGACTGCGTGGCAAGGGGGTGCCATCAACCGATGGTTATGGCAAGGGCGACTTGCTCATCAATGTGATGGTATATATTCCCGAAACGCTCACCGATGATGAGCGCCGTGCCTTTGAAGCCTTGCGCGACTCATCAAATGTGAAGCCCTCACAATCGACCAAAGAGCGCATTTTTAGTCGCTTGCGTCACATCTTCGACAACTAAGCGACGACACACAACACATGATTGCGATATTTTCACTACTTTTGTAATGGAAATATCGCATTATTTTTTTTATGAGTCACGATCATCAACAACACAAAGGTGGAGTGCCACACTTCGATGCACAATACACCCAATTCCTGTCGAGAGAAGAAATGAGCTTGATAGATTTTGTCATGAAAAAGCTCGATGGCATCAGCCGAAACAAGGCTAAAGCTATTTTAAACGCAGGAGGGGTTTTGGTGGATCATGAGGTGCAGACACGCTTTAATTTTCAGGTCATGCCCAACATGCTGGTCGAAGTGAGCAAGCACCCTGGCACATCGATGCAAGGTCGCTTGAACTATCAACGCTACTTTGATGTGGTGTATGAAGACTATGATGTGATAGTTGTTGACAAAGCCGATGAAGTGCTCTCGATGGGGGTGGGGCGCAATAGCTTGAACATGAAGACATTGCTCGATTGCTATTTTGCCGATAACCATCAGCATTGCCGTGCCCATGTGGTGCATCGACTCGACACTCGCACATCGGGGCTCATGGTCTATGCCAAGAGTGTTGAGGCACAGCAACTCTTAATTGCCGATTGGCATCAAACGATTATCGACCGTCGCTATGTGGCAGTGGTAGAAAATCCCATGGAAAAAGACTATGGCCACATCGAGAGCTGGCTCAAAGACACGCCCAGCCTCAAGATAGTGAGCAGTCGCACCGATAATGGAGGCAAGTGGGCAAGCACCGATTGGCAACTGCTGGAGCAAAACGACGATTTTGCCTTGCTTGAGCTTCACCTCAACACAGGGCGCAAAAACCAAATCAGGGTGCACATGCAAGTGTTGCATCACCCCATTGTGGGCGATTACAAGTATGGCAGCACAACCGATGCAAGGCGCATGTGCCTGCACGCCTTCAGGCTGGCTTTCTATCAGCCTCGCACCCACGAACCCTTATTTTTTGAAACACCTTTCCCTGAGTATTTCCTATCGTTTTTCAAGACTCCTTTCTTGGATAACGAATAACGCTCAATGATGACAAATGCAAGAGTGACATGAAACAGCGTGCAATGAAAATGATAATGGCTGTGCTGCTTGTGGCAATGGTTGCAAGCACTGCTGAGGCCAAGAAAAAACAGCAAGTGATAGCTCCCTCCTATGCTTGGACCATTGGTGAGCCTCTTGGGTTGCACTATGCTTCGACTCTCGACACATTGCATTTCAACTACCACAAAGGGTTTGTCCCCTCAATGCACAGCAATGTGTGGGCCACCACGGGCAACTATGGTGCCGAGGCTCAAAACCAAGTGTTTTTTCAGCGACCTGCTACCAGCGATTTTTTCTTTGAAGATGCCATGCAGGCATGGATTCCCAGTGTGACCACTCAACGCTACTACAACACACGCATTCCCATGACTGTGTTGGCACACTCAACCGGTGGCGACAAGCACAGCAACCAAGACCACACTCAAGCCTTGTTTAGTGGCAATGTCGATAAAAGAATAGAGGTGGGGGGGGCTCTCGACTACATTTATAGCAAGGGAGCCTATGATTTTCAGGCCGCCAAAAATTTTCGATGGAGTTTATTTGGCTCCTACATGGGCGATCGCTATGAGATGCAGGCATTTTTCAATCATTATAGCATCACGGCCAAAGAGAGTGGTGGCATTGTCGACGACCGCTATATCACCGACCCTGCTGCCGTGCAAGGAGGCGAAACCAAGGTGTCGGCCAAAGATATTTCCACTCGTCTCACTGCTGCCCAAACCAAGTTGTCGGGCAAGGAGTTCTATATGAATCATCGCTACAAGGTGGGCTACTACCACTATGAGCGCGACTCAATCACCGACACTATCAAGGGCAAAACCTATATTCCCGTCACCAGTTTCATTTGGACTATGGATTATAAAGACGGGCGGCACAACTTCTTGAACAAGTCGGGCGCGCAAGACACCTCATTTTTTAAACACACCTATTTGGGTTTGGGCGGAACCGATGAAACCACCAGTTATCACCGACTGCGCAACACCGTGGGAGTGTCGCTGCTTGAGGGCTTCAACCGATATGCCAAGTTTGGCTTTTCGCTCTATGGCACCCATGAGTTGCGTGGCTACACCCAAGCCACCGATAGCGTGACAGGCACCACCCCTCCCAAGGGACTTGAAAAATTGCCGGTGGCAGTCGACCATAGCCACACCGAGCATGTGGCATGGGTGGGCGGGCAACTCACCAAGCAGCATGGCTCAATCTTGACCTATGATGCCACAGCACAATTTGGCGTGCTGGGCGATGTGGTGGGCGATATTGACGTGAAGGGGGAAGTCTCGACCAAAATGCGCTTGCTGGGCGACACCGTCACGTTGCAGGGCTATGGCTATTTCAAGAATCTCGAAGCTCCCTATCTGCTCAAGCATTTTGTGTCCAATCACTATGCTTGGAGCAACGATTTTGCCAAAGAAAAACGATTGAGAGTGGGGGGTGTGCTCAATGTGCCCTTCACGGGTAGCAATGTGAACGTGGGCTATGAAACATTGAAAAACTACATTTATTTTGGCACAGAGGGCACCCCTCAGCAACACAGTGCCCCCATTCATGTGCTGAATGCCACACTCAAGCAACAATTGCAGTTCAAGGCCTTGCATTGGGACAACGAGGTGACCTATCAAGCCACTTCCAATAGTCACATTTTGCCACTGCCCAAGTTTTCGGTTTATAGCAACCTCTACTTCACCTTCACAGTGGCACGAGTGTTGCATGTCCAACTGGGCATCGACGGCAACTACTACACCAGCTATCATGCTCCTGCCTTCAACCCTGCCACAATGAGCTTCAATAACCAAAGCGCAGTGAAATGTGGCGACTTTGCCATGATGAATCTTTATGCCAATTTCAAGATGAAGCAGGCACGATTCTTTGTGATGTATAGCCACTTCAACAAGGGCTTGTTTGGTGGCAACCACTACTTTGCCGTGCCCCACTATCCCCTCAATCCCTCACGCTTGCAATTGGGCGTGTCGGTCAATTTCCTCAATTGAAAATTTTTCCTGAAAATGCTTTCCCAGCTACATCATAGCATTGAGTCGCATGGCACACGCAGCATGGCTGTGGTTTTAATGTTGCTGGGTTGCTACATGCTGCTTGGAGTGTTTTGGGGATTTGAAACTTGCGATAGTGGTTTTTATCTCACGTTCTACGACAATATCTTCACAAATCCTGAGTCGGTGAGCTACAATTTCATGTATTATTTGAGTGGCGTGTTGGGAGGGGCATTGCAGTGGCTATTTCCCACTATGGGCCTTGTGGGAATGAGATTGGCGGGTGTTGCGTTGTGCTTGGCGGTGATGAAGATTCTTTATAGCAATTTGAAAGAGATTGTGCCCACCTCGGCTATCATGCTTGGCTTTGTCCTTGTAGTGGTGGGTTATGCCAAGCCGGTTTATGCAATCAATCACGATTTATTCACGCTTTTGTTCTATATTCTTGCCATTGTTTGGCTTTATAGAGGGTTGACTCTTAGAAAGTTTTATTATTTTATGCTGGCAGGTTTGGCCATAGGGCTCAACTGTTTTACTCGCGTTCCCAATGTGTTGTCGGTCTTCATTATTTTTATAGTCTTGATTTCTCGCCATTACATTTTTGTGCCATGGCGACGTGTTGCTTGGTGTGTGACGTGGTATTTTGCCGGTTTGATAATGGCATGGGCAAGTGTGATTGCATTGATGCTTGTAGCAGGGCACTTCAACATTTTTCTTGCTAATATAGAGGAATTGCGCAGCATTGCACAAGATGCCACTGGTGAACAAACCCATTCATTGTCTCATCTCATCATGGTGCAGCTCTCTTTTTATGCAATGGCATTGTGGACTGCTGTGAAGTTGGGAGGTTGCCTTGTTTTGCCGGCAATAGCTCATGGGTTGAGCAAGAATAAATTGATTATCGCCTTGTCTTGGGGGGCAAGTTTTCTTGCCATGGCTTGGTTTTTGTGGCGTGCACACTCTTTCACTGTGGTGTGGGTGTGGGTGTTGTTTTCCGGTATTGTTGTCATTATTACCCAACCCTATGAATTGAAAATATGGGCTTGGTTAGGCTTGTTCATGCTCTTGGTTTTTCCTTTGGGTAGTGATGGAGCATTCAACAATGGAAGCATCATTGCCTTTGTTGCAGCACCTGTTGCATCATTGCTTTGGCTCAAGCGACGTTTTGTGGTTTATTTTGCCATTTTCTTGCTCGCATGTGTGGGGCATGTGTTGATTGATGGACCTTATTTTGATGGAGGCAACTATGCTGTGCATCATGCAACCATTCATGCCGATAGGGCTCGTGGCGTGATGACAACCCCTTATCGTGCCCATGTTATCAATAATCTTTTGAAAGGAATATCGCCATGGATAAAAAGTGGCGACACGCTCATGGTGTATGGAAGCGGAAGCATGATTAACTATCTCACTCACACTCGTCCTCACGTGGGTTGCTCGTGGCCCGAGTTGTTGAGTGCCGAGGCGTTGAATTATAAATTGTCGCACAGCAAGGTTCACCCATTATTGTTGCAACAAAAATTCAGCACGATAGGAGAGTTTTGGGGTACAGCCGCTCCTGAGCATCTACATCAATATGAGCAAGAAACCGACTTTCAAAAAAATGAGAAATTGAAAGTGCTCAACAGCTACAAATTGAAATGGGGCTATCATGTTGTGTATTGCGATAGTCATTTTGTGCTTTATGCACCTGCAAGCCAACACCTATAGGCCTCACAATTCAAAAAGCCATTCAGGCAATTTGGCATGTTGGTCAATTTTCTCAATTAAAGGCACTCGTGGGTGACCGGTACAGTAAAGGCACAACCCTGCAACCACAGCGAGTTGTGCCCTTGTTTTGCAATAATGGTTGTGCACCATGCTACTCTTCAACCCAAATCGGTCATTAGGTTTCTTTGTTTTTGACAAAGGCAAGGAAAAGCCTAAGATATTTTCTTATTGCGACCTAATGACCGATTGGGGGGCAACGAGGCTTGCTCCTTTTTTGAGCGCTTCTTCATTCATGGGAATGAGATTCCAGTGGCGTTCGGGCAGGCTTTTCTTCAAGCCTTTAATCACACTTTCCATGCTCACAGTGGGTTTCACCTTGAGATAGGCACCCAGCACAATCATGTTAAACGACTTGGCATTTTGCATCTCGATTGATGCCTCGGTGGCATCAATCTTGTAGATTTTGATGTCGGTGCGCTTGGGTGGAGTGTGAATGCCATAGCTGTCGTAGATGAGAATGCCTCCGGGTTTAACCTTGCTTTCAAAGCGGTCGAGGCTTTGTTGATTGAGCACAATCACGGTGTCAAAAGCATTGAGCACGGGCGAGCTGATGCGCTCATCGCTCAATATCACCGTCACGTTGGCTGTGCCACCACGCTGTTCTGGTCCATAAGATGGCATCCAAGTCACCTCTTTGTCTTCCATGAGTCCCGAATAGGCAAGAATTTTGCCCATCGAGAGCACTCCTTGTCCGCCAAATCCGGCTATAATCAATTCTTCTTTCATTGCTTTGTCCTCCATCATTTCTTTGCATCAATATCTTTAAGGTCGCCCAGCGGATACTTGGCAAACATGTGCTCAACCATCCAGTCGTTGGCTTTTTGGGGCGACATCTTCCACCCAGTGTTGCAGGTGCTCACAATCTCAACCACCGAGGTTCCCTTGCCGTTCATGCTGTTTTCAAAGGCATGGCGAATGGCTGCCTTGGCCTTGCGCACTGCCGCGGCAGTGTGCACTGCTTGGCGGGTCACATAGCCAGTGCCATCGAGTTGCGCCAGCAGTGGCGTGATGGCCAGCGGGTAGCCATTCAAGTCGGCACGTCGGCCATAGGGGCAAGTGGCGGTTTTTTGTCCCATGAGAGTGGTGGGGGCCATTTGGCCGCCTGTCATGCCATAAATGGCGTTGTTGATGAAGATAATCACAATGTTCTCGCCACGGTTGCAGGCATGAATCGACTCGGCTGTGCCAATGGCTGCAAAGTCACCATCGCCTTGATAGGAGAAAACCATCTTGCCGGGTTGCAATCGCTTGATAGCTGTTGCCATGGCAGTGGCTCTGCCGTGGGCAGCTTCACACCAGTCGATGTCGATATAGTTGTAGGCAAACACGGCACAGCCCACCGGCGACACGCCAATGGCTATCTCGGTGGCCTCCATTTCTTCAATCACTTGTGCCACCAGCTTGTGCACCACACCATGGCTACAGCCCGGGCAATAGTGCATGTGGGCGTCGTTGAGCAACGCAGGTTTCTTGTAAACAAGATTTTCGGGTTTGACAATATCTTTGAGTTCCATTTTGTTATAACCTCCCATTATTTCTTGTTAATAAACTTTTCTTTCAAGGCGAGTAACACCTCGTCGGGGGGGGGCACATTGCCTCCCAAGCGACCATATAACTCAACCGGAATATTGCAATTCACAGCGAGTTTCACGTCTTCAATCATCTGCCCGGCATCGAGTTCAACAACGAGAATACCTTTGGCTTGCCCGGCAGCTTGCCTGATGTGCTCGTCGGGGAAAGGCCACAAGGTGATGGGGCGGGCAAGCCCCACTTTGAGCCCCTCTTCGCGCGCCAGTTCCATGGTTTTCATGGTCACACGCGCTTGACTGCCAAATGCCACTATCAAATATTCGGCATCATCGCAATTCACGAGTTCGCAACGTTTTTCGTTCTTCTCAATTTCGCGATAGGTGGCTTGAAAACGCAGGTTGTTTTCTTCCATCTTGTCGTCGTCGAGCTCGAGCGATGTCACCACATTTTTGGGTCTCATGCCCCCTCGGCCTGTGAGAGCCCAAGGGCATTGTTGCCTGATTTCTTCTTCGGTGCGGCGAGGGCGTTGCTCGGGCAACACCACTTTTTCCATGAGTTGCCCAATGAGTCCATCGGCAAGAATCAAGGAAATGCAGCGATATTTAAACGCTAAGTCCCAACCCAGTGCCACAAAGTCGGTCATTTCTTGCACGCTCGATGGGGCGAGCACAATCATGCGATAGTCGCCATGTCCGCCACCCTTGGTAGCTTGAAAATAGTCGGCTTGCGAGGGGTGTATGGTGCCCAGTCCGGGGCCACCGCGCATCACGTTGACCAGCAAGGCAGGCACTTCGCTTGCTGCAATATAGGACACAGCCTCTTGCATGAGGCTAAAGCCGGGGCTTGAGGTGGTGGTCATCACAGCCTTTCCACAACTTGCGCCGGCATACACCATGTTGATGGCGGCGATTTCACTCTCGGCTTGCAACACCACCATGCCGGTGGTGTCCCAAGGCATTTCTTCTTCGAGTTTCTCCAGCACTTCCGATTGCGGGGTGATGGGGTAGCCAAAGTATCCGTCGGCTCCGTAGCGTATTGCGGCCATTGCAAGGGCTTCATTGCCCTTCATCAATTTCACTTCTTCTTTCATTGTTAATCTTAAACGTGGAGGTGTTTTTTTTATTTTTCAACAACCCTATAAACCTCAATGCAGGCATCGGGGCACACCAATGCACAACTCTGGCAACCAATACATTTCTCGGCTTGGGCCATGTGTGAGTAGTGATAGCCTCGGTTGTTGACTTCGTGTTCTTGTAGTTGTAGCACACTGCATGGGCAAGCCACAACACACAGGTTGCAACCCTTGCAGCGCTCTTTGTTGACAATAACAGCTCCTCTTATTTTTGGCATATTGTTGTTTGTTTTATTGTTATTGTAAATTTTTGTTGCAAATATATAAAAATAACCAGCAGGCTGTGTTGCAAAATTAGCTTTGTTTTGCTTTTTTTATAAAAAATAGCGTGGCAGAGTGGGAGAGATGTCACGGCTCAAACACATAGTTCAAGAAATCGTGCATGGGCTGCAATTGCTTGAGGTCGTGAGCCACTTTTTCCACCCAGTCGTCGCAGTCGAAATAGTCGAGCGAGGCGTGCTTGATGAGAATGTATTCTTTCATCTTCAAGTATTGTGCCATGGGGTTGCTGGCATCATAGGCTTTGGGCATTTTTTTGAGCGTGTCGCATTCCCATTCATAGTCTTGCGAGAGCAAAGGTTGTGTGATTTTCAAGAATTCTTCGCCCTCGGCATCAATGAGACTGCGCAATTGATCGAGAACAGGTTTTTCGGGCCACCAAATGCCACCGCCAATCATGATTTTGTTGGGCTGAAAGTGCACATAGTTGCACGACACCTTGGTGTGCCTGCCACCTTGGCCTATCACGCCCGAAAAATAGTTTTTATAGGGGCTTTTGTCTTTTGAAAATCTCACATCGCGATAAATGCGATACACGCTGTTTTTCACCAATAGTCCCCTGCAACCATCGTCAAATTCACTCACCAGCTCAATGAGTCGCTCCATGTCTTGCTCCCATGGTTGGCGCAGTGAGTCATATTCGTCTTTGTGCTCTTTAAACCAGTCGCGGTTGTTGTTGTCTTGCAATTTCCCTAAAAAGACAATGACTTTTTTAATGTCGCTTTTTGATTTCATATCTACAAAGTTAGTTGTTTTCTCGGTAAATGTGTGAAAAAACTGAAAACTTTGAAAACTTTTTTGGTTTTCAAAGTTTTCTACATTACTTTTGCACCACCAAAATAAACAAGAGTTCACAATGAGCGAAATCACATTTAAAGAGAGAATTTTGAGTGAAGCAATTAAGCAATTGCTGCGACTCGGTCCATCGTCGATGACCATGGACATGGTGGCTCGTGGCTGTGGCATGTCGAAGCGCACGCTATATGAAACCTTTCCCACCAAAAAAGAATTGGTGAAAGAGTGCCTGGCCACACTTCATGAGCAACGCACACGTGAGCATCAACAAATTTTTGCGCAATCGCAAAACTGCTTTGAAGCTTTTTTCAAAATCTATGTCATGGTGCGCACCCTCATGCAGGGCACAACTATCAACTTCACCGACGAAATCAAGCGACTCTATCCCGACATCTATGCCGGGCGTCGCATTCATGAGCGTGGTTTCATTCAAGGTCTTAGTAAAACCCTCTTGCAAGCTCAGCATGAGGGGTTGGTGCTTGAGTCTATCAACACGAGCATTGCCGCCTTTATCTTTGTTTCGGAGATGGATCATGTGAATCGAAGCGAGCAAATTGCCGAGTTGGGCTTCTCGCGCATCGAGGTGTTTGATGCCACCTTTGTGAGTCTGTTGCGAGGCATAGCCACAGTGAAGGGCCTCTCCATGATCGATGAATTTTTAACCAAGCAAAACAGCACTACAACAATATGACAAAACGAAATCTATTACAAGCCGCTTGCGCCATTGTGCTCTTGATGGCCACTCCCATGGCACAGGCAGGGCAAGAGGGCACGCTCAAGCTCACCCTCGACGAATGCATTGGCATTGCTCTCAATGAGAACCCAACAGTGAAAATCAACAACATGGAACTTCAACGGGTTGACTATTCCAAAAAAGAGGCATGGGGACAACTCTTGCCCAGTGTGAATTTCACGGGCCAATATAGCCGCACCTTGTCGAAGCAAACGATGTATATGGACACCGGCAATGGCGTGGTGGGCATTAAAATGGGACAAGACAACAGCTACACAACAGGTTTTAGCGCAACAATCCCCATCTACATGCCACAATTGTGGAAATCACTCCAATTGAGCGATAACCAAATTTTGCAAAACCTTGAGACGGCACGTGCCTCAAAGCTGCAACTGGTGAATCAAGTGAAAAATGCCTATTATGCCCTCTTGCTGGCTCAAGACTCCAAAAAAGTGCTTGAAGAAAATCACGCCACGGCCAAGCTCAATGCCGAAATTTTTGACAAAAAACACAAGATTGGCACAGCATCAGAATATGACGTGTTGCGTGCCAATGTGGCTGTGACCAACATGGAGCCGTCGATTCTTGAGGCCGAAAACTCAATCAATCAACTCACCCTGCAACTCTCGTTGCTTCTTGGCATCGATGCAGGGGTGAAGGTAGAGCCGGCACAGTCGCTCGATCATTTCAAGAGCTTGATGGCACAGCACAATGTGGCTGCCGACACGTCACTGGTCAACAACACGAGCATGAAAAGCCTTGACTTGAAAACCGACTATTTGCAAAAGCTGCTCAACACCCAAAAGGCGGCTTGGCTGCCCACTGTCACCGGCAATGCCAATGTGATGTGGAGTTCCTATAGCAACGGCAACCCGTTTTCCCACTTCAAGTGGAGTGGCTTCTCGACCGTGGGCATCACAGTGTCGTTTCCGCTGTTTCAGGGCGGACAACGCTACTATAAGCAAAAACAAGCACAAATACAGCTCGATGAGATGAAGTGGCAACGCCAAAACTTGCAACGCTCACTTCACATTCAAGTGCAAAATCAGCTCGACAACATCAGCAAAAGTCTCAAGCAGGTCGAGACCAACGCCGGCAGCATGAAACAAGCAACCAAGGCCAACGAAATCATGCAACAAAGTTTCAAAATTGGTGCAGGCACTTTTATTCAGTTGCGCGACACCGAAGATGCACTCATGAGCGCACAGCTCTCTTATTATCAAGCCATCTATAACTATTTGGTGGCCGAGAGCAATCTTGAATTGGTGCTGGGCACAGCTCCGGTGAACAATTACACCAACAACAGCAACAAATAACACAAAACGATAAAAGAAGGATATGAAAACAAAAATGAAAATGGCTCTTGCGGTACTCACGGGTGTGGCACTCATCACTGCAACCGCATGCTCGGGCAAGAAAAAACAAGAAGTGAAGGTCGAGAAAGAAGAGGCCCCCATTGTTGAAACCCAGCTTGCCAGCGAGGAAACTGTGCAACTCACCAGTGAATATACTGCCACAGTAGAGGCATTCAAAACCAATAGCATCTCGGCAACGGGCATGAATCGCATTAAGCGCATCATGGTTGATGTGGGAAGCCATGTGCATGCAGGGCAAGCTCTTGTGGCGCTCGACGACGTGAACATTGCACAGCAACAAATTGCCATGGCGGCACAGCGTCGCGACTTGAATCGTGCACGCGAGTTGGTGCGCATTGGCGGTGGCACACAACAAGCTGTCGACCAGTTGCAAGCCCAATATGATGCCAATGCACGAGCCTTGCGCACCATGCAAGAAAACACGGTGCTCACCAGCCCCATTAGTGGTGTTGTCACTACTCGCAACTACAACAATGGCGACCTGCCATCGGGACTCCCCATTCTTGTGATTGAGCAGCAACAACCTCTTAAAGTGGTGGTTGACGTGAACGAAACCGACTTGCCCAAAATCAAGAAGGGAATGGGGGTGAACGTCACATTCGACACCTATGAGGGCGAAAACTTTAGCGGGCAGGTCTATCTCATTCACCCCACTATCGACCCCACAAGCCGCACTTTCAAAGTTGAAGTCACGATCAACAACCGAGGCGACAAAGTGCACTCTGGCATGTTTGGCCGTGTGAGCTTTAACTTTGGCTCAAGTCGCAATGTTGTGATTAGCGACAAGGCAGTGCAAAAACAACCGGGCTCGGGTGTGCGCTATGTCTACACTGCCGAAGACAATGGCACAGTCAAATTCCGTGAAATCACTCTGGGCCGTCGCCTCGACAATCGTTGGGAAGTGCTCTCCGGGCTCACTCCCGGCATGAAAGTGGTGACTGCCGGCCAATCGAAATTGAGCAATGGCACCAAAGTGAGAATGAAATAATAAGATACATCAAAAACTCTCAAAACCCTATATTTCAATGAGTTTATATTCAAGTGCAGTAAAACGGCCGGTGACTACCATACTTGTGTTTGTGGCAGTCATCATCATAGGCTTGTTTTCGCTGGCAAAATTGCCCATCGGCTTGATTCCCGATATCGACACCAACACCATTATGGTGATGACAACCTATCAGGGAGCAAGTGCTCAAGATATTGAGCAAAATGTGACTCGTCCGCTCGAAAACACCCTTAACTCGGTGGAGCACCTCAAGCACATCTCTTCCAATTCAAAAGAAAATATATCTATCATCACGCTGGAGTTTGAATATGGCTACAACATCGATGCACTCACCAACAATGTGCGCGACAAGCTCGACATGGTGACGAGCTTGTTGCCCGATGATGCCAAGACACCCGTCTTGTTCAAGTTTAGTAGCGACATGATTCCCATCGTCATGCTCTCGGCACAGGCCAATGAAAGCTTGCCCGGACTCTATAAGATTCTCGATGAAGATGTGGCCAACTCGCTGGCTCGTGTTGATGGTGTGGGCTCGGTGAGCGTGGTGGGAGCACCCAAGCGTGAAATTCACGTTTATCTCGACCCTGCACGCCTTGAGGCCTATCATCTCTCGGCCGAAGCGGTTGCTTCGCTCATTGGTGCCGAAAACCGAAACATTCCCGGTGGCACCTTCGACATTGGCTCCGACACCTATGCCTTGCGTGTGCAGGGCGAATATAAAGAACCCAAAGAGATGCAAAACCTCGTGGTGGGCTCTTTTAATGGAGCAGTGGTGCACTTGAGCGATGTGGCTCGCATCGACGACTCCAACGAGGAGCGTGCTCAAGAAACCTACAACAACGGCAACAAAGGTGCCATGATTATCGTGCAAAAGCAAAGTGGTGCCAACTCGGTAGAAATTTCCAACAAAATTAAAGCCGCTTTGCCCTCTATCGAGAAAAATCTGCCCAGCGACATCAAGCTCGACTACATTGTCGACACCTCCGACAACATTCACAACACCATCAACTCGCTCGTTGAAACGGTGCTCTATGCCTTGCTCTTTGTGGGCATTGTGGTGTTCTTCTTCTTGGGCAGGTGGCGTGCAACGGTGATTATTTTGCTCACCATTCCCATCTCGTTGATAGCTTCATTCATCTATCTCTATGCTACCGGCAACTCGCTCAACATCATCTCGCTCTCGGCCCTTTCAATTTCCATTGGCATGGTGGTCGATGATGCCATTGTGGTGCTTGAAAATGTGACCACCCACATCGAGCGTGGAGCCCACCCCAAGCAGGCTGCTGTGCATGGCACCAATGAGGTTGCCATCTCGGTAATAGCCTCAACGCTCACTCTGATTGCTGTGTTCTTCCCCCTCACGCTCGTCACGGGCATGACCGGTGTGATCTTCCGCCAACTGGGTTGGATGGTGACCATCATGATGATTATTTCAACGGCAAGTGCCCTCTCGCTCACTCCCATGTTGTGTAGTCGCATGTTGCGCCTGCGCCCGGGCAAAAGCACTTTGTTTGAGAAAATTTATGGTCCTATTGAGCGAGGGCTCGATGCTATCGACAATGGGTTCTCGTGGTTTCTCAACAAGGTTGTCACTCATCGCAGGATAACTACTTTGGCGGTAGTGCTCATCTTTGTGGCTACAACTCAAATTGCCAAATTCATTGGTAGCGAGTTTTTCCCCATGAGCGATAATGGTCGCTTGGGAGTGACTGTGGAATTGCCCATTGGCACCCGTGTTGAAATCGCCAAAGACGTGAGTCATCGCATCTATGAGCAATGGAGCAAGAAATATCCCGAAATCAAGGTGTTTAACTACACCGTTGGTCAGGCAGGTAGCGACAACACCTATGCCTCGATGCAAGACAATGGATCGCACATCATTTCCATGAACATCTTGCTCACGAGTGTGAAAGACCGCAAGCGTGGCATTGCCGATATTGCCGCCGACATGCGCAACGACTTGGAGCAATATCCCGAAATCAAAAAATACATGGTGAATGTGGGTGGTAACCGTGGTGGTGGTGGCATGAGCGGACAATCCACTCTCGTCTATGAAATCTATGGCTACGACTTCGACAAAACCGATAGTGTGGCACGCCAGCTCAAGGGCATCTTGCAAAAGGTGAAAGGGGCTGCCGACATCAGCATCAGCCGCAGCGACTATCAACCCGAATATCAAGTTGATTTCGACCGCGAAAAGTTGGGACGCTATGGCTTGAACATCACCTCGGCAGCATCGGCGTTGCGCAGTCGCATCAATGGCTCAACGGCAAGCTACTTCCGCGAAGATGGCGATGAATATGCCATCAAGGTGATGCATGACCCTGCCCATCGTCACTCGATCGAAGACATCGAAAACATCATGCTTTATAATGCGCAAGGGCAGGGCATCAGGCTCAAAGAAGTGGGCACAGTGGTCGAGCGCTTCAATCCTCCCACCATTGAGCGTAAAGACCGCGAGCGCATCATCACCGTGTCGACTGTGGTGCAAGGTCGCCCCATGAGTGCCCTCATAGCCGATGTGCAACCTCTCATTGCCAAGATGCACCTGCCTCAAGGTGTAGCCATTCAGTTGAGTGGTTCCTATGAGAGTCAACAAGACTCGTTTGCCGACTTGGGCATGCTGGCTGTGCTCATCATTATCTTGGTCTATATCGTCATGGCATCGCAATTTGAGTCGTTGACCTATCCCGGCATCATCATGACTTCAATCTTGTTTGCCTTCTCGGGTGTGATGCTCATTTTGTGGATCACAGGCACCAACCTCAACATCATGTCGATGATTGGTGGCATCATGCTCATTGGTATTGTGGTGAAAAATGGTATTGTGCTCATCGACTACATCATTTTGAACCGCGAGCGTGGCATGAGTGTGCGCCGTGCTGTGCTCAATGCCGGCAAGTCGCGCTTGCGCCCGGTGCTCATGACCTCGCTCACCACTATTTTGGGCATGGTGCCCATGGCCATTGGCACAGGCGAGGGTGCCGAGATGTGGCGACCCATGGGCGTGGCTGTGATTGGTGGTTTAACGTTCTCAACCATTCTCACCCTGCTCTTTGTGCCCACACTCTACACCATCTTTGCCTACAATGGCATCAAGCGCAATCGCAAGAAGTTGCACGAGCAGCTCAAGAAAACCCAAGTAGTTGAAACTTCTAAAAACTCAAAAAAATGAAAGCAATATTCATAGCCTTTGATCAGGCCCACTATGAGCGCATTGTCGACATGCTCAACCGCAACAATTGCCGTGGCTTCACGGCATGGGAGCAGGTGCAGGGCCGTGGCTCGCAATCGGGCGACCCTCACTATGGCACCCATGCTTGGCCCTCGCTGGCATCGTCGATTCTCACCATTGTCGACGACGACAGGGCCTCTCTTGTGCTTCAAAAATTGCATGAAATGGACCTTGAAACCCCAAAACTTGGCTTGCGAGCCTTTGCTTGGACTATCGAGCAGTCGATTTAACCCAAATCGGTCATTAGGTTTCTTTGTTTTTGATAAAGGCAATGAAAAGCCTAAGATATTTTCTTATTGCGGTCTAATGACCGATTGGGGGTTTAATTAGGTCTTTTTTTATATATTTTCAAGACACCGTGTTCTTGAGCTATTTTTCCTCGACAAGAGTGGGGAGCGATGGCTATGAACATGGTGTCTTGATTTGCAAGGTTGAACAATTGTGAGTATTTTTGTTTCTTATTAAAAAAAAATCAAGATTTTCATGATTGGGTCATTATTGGATAAACTGAAAAGTGGGGCTGGAGCGCAGGTTTCGCCCCGGCAGTCGCTACTTGCATTTTTGAAGCAATTCAATTGCAAATATGAGCATACCAAGACCAATGAGAATATCGATGAATATTACTTCTCCTATCAACATGGCAATTTTATAGCATTTGTTTACCAAAATGAGCAAGTGGTCGAGGTGATATTTCCACGTGTGTTTGAAACCACGATTGAGCATCTCAACCTTGTGAGATTTGCATGCAATAGATTGAACATGGATGCCATAAGCCTCAAGTATTCCTACAGGATTGATAGCGAAGAAAACAAAATTTTTGCCGACATCTCCTTCAGCGATGCCATGCTCAGAGCCGAGAATTTTGCTTCCAATTTGGAACAATGCTTCATGGGGCAACGTGATTTTGACGAGTGCTTTGACAACTTAGTTTTAAAGAGCCAAGAGCGCGAAACCACCGATGTTGAGTTTCATGCCTCGCAAGGCAATCGCGAGTTGGTGCTCATGCGCGAGCAGGAGTTGTTGCTTGAACAAGCTTCCAACTTGCCATTTCGCAACAAGGTGGGCGAGCGTTTCACTCTTGAGCAGTTGCTCATGCGTTGGCTTGGTTATGATCAAGTTGAGTATAAAAGCCTGTATGTAGTCACCAGCACCGTCGCCACCACAACCAGTAGCGAGGCAATAGCCCAATTCAACCTTGCCACGGTGCTCATTGAGGGCAGCGAGGGCAACGCCCATTTTATTCACGACTCGGCTGTGGCTGTGGTGCGCTATAGTGTGCCTGCTGGCAGTGATAGTAGTGTTCACACCCTCACCCTCAATTTCATGCAAGAGGGGAGCGACGAGCACACTCTCTATTATCGAGTAGAGGCTACAATGGCTACCGAGCCGGTCAGCATTCACCACTCTATCCACAGCCGCGACAAGCAGGCCACCCCCTCTTCTCTGTCGATGTTGCTGGCCACCGATGTGCAACCCGATGAGAAACGCAGGCAGCAATTCGACTACATGTGGAAAGATGCCCAAATCAAGCTCAGAGAAAACAAAATCGACGAACTTAGCCCCGAGCAACAACTCATGTGTGGGGTCACCGATGCCAATCTTGCCAGTTGCTTGTATTGGGGACGATTGCACATGTGCCAGTCGCGCTATTATCAAGCCTTGTTTTATCTCGAGAATGCCTACAATGCTTTGCGTGGCTCGTTTTTCATGCTCAAGGACCACAACAAAAAGCAATTTCGTGAACTATGCTATCACATTGGTTTTTGCTATGCCGAGCTTCAACTCTATGAGAAGGCTTTCTTTTATCTCGACCTCATTTGCGATGTGGGGCGCATCGACTATGTGATGGCCTTTATCAACGTGTTGGTGAATGCTGGCGATGTGCGTGTGTTTACCGAAATTGAGCGCTTTGTTGCCGATGTGAGAGAACAATATGACGACGAAGAAGAGATACCCGAAAAGGTGCAAAAACTATTAAATTTCCTCTATCGCCGGCGTGCTATGGCCTTCATGGTGTTTGGCGCTCTCGATCGTGCCGAGCAAGAGTTTAAGAAAATGCTTGACGACCCCGACAATCGTGACTTTGCCATTTCAAAGCTGGCAGCCATCGAAGAGCGTCGCAAGGAGGAACAAGCTCCCAATGCCACAGCCGGTGGCGAGCTGCCTCCTCCCTTCAATCCCCCAGCCCGGCAATAACACTCACCCTTTGTTTGGGCTCATTGGGGTTCTATGCCATAGCGGGTGGCGAGGCTCTTGTATAGGGTGTCGGCTTTGATGGCTGTGATGTGCTTGTTGAGCCAGTCACACAGCTTGTGGTTACCGCGCTTGAGTGCAAAACCTTGAAATTGGCTGAAACTCACATCTTTGCTCATGTCTACCTTGCCCTTGTATTGCTCGGCCAGTTGCTTTGCAATGTGGGCGTTGATCACGGCATAGTCGATTTCGCCACTTGCCACTTTCAAAAACAGTTGTTCGGGACCATAGACGGGGTCACTTTTCACGATGATTGTGTCGCCAATCTCGCGGCTCAATCCTCTCACGCGCTGTAGCATGGGCGACCCTTTCACCACCCACACCGTTTTTCCTGCCAAATCGAGCTGCGATTTCACGGCAAGTTGCCCCTGTTTCACGACACGTTGCACCAGCACTTGGCGGTCGATGCTCACATTTTGAGTAAACAGATATTGGTTTTTGTTCTCGATTGTGGTTGGAAATTGAGCCACCAGCAGGTCGAAACGTCCATCGTTGAGTTTCTGTTGGGCAACGTGTAGCGTCACAATGGGGTAGAACTTCATGGGGCGGCCACTGCGTTGGGCAATGAGTCGCAACAAGTCGTAGTTGAATCCGCCCAGTGTGTCGGCATAGGTGTAATAGCTTGTGGGCGAGTATTCGATGGCCACGTCGATGGTGTCGCCACCGCTGTGCCGTGCAGTTGTGGTGCCCTGTTGTCGGGCACACTTGTGAAGCATAGCCATGACCACAATTGTCATGGCGAGCAAAGCCATGTAGAACCATGGCAACCATTTCTTGGGTTGTGTGAGTTGTTGAAGCATAGCGCGAGCAAGCTTTGTCGTTTTTTTGCAAAGATAATTCTACCTGCCCTAAAAAACAACCCGTTCACACCATAGCTATTGTGCAGTTGAGTGTGAACGGGGTTGTGTGAGTTGAAAAAGAGGTTGCTCTTGTGCTACTTGATAGCGAGTTTCACGGCCTTGATGCTTGTAGAGGTGGTCATGATGTAGATGCCGGTGGGCAACTCAATCGTCATGTCGTTGGTGAGATTGTCGATTTCTTTCACAAGCATGCCACCGGTGTTGAAGATGCGTGCTGTTCCCAAGTTTTCGCTACATTTCACAATCACGCCGCCATCAATAGCAATGAGGGCAAGGGGCTTGTCGGCCGGTAGGCTCTCGATGCCACTGGGGGCTATTGTGATGACATTAGATGCTGTTGAGGTGCACCCCAGTCGGCTCGATTGCACGCTATAGGTGTGGCTGTGGCCGGCTTTCAGGTCGTTGAACCGGTGTTGGGTCTCATCGGCATCGATAGTGAAAGTTTCATTGGCCACAATGTTGTGCCTTGAGTCATAGACAATGCGGTTGAGCAGGTAGCAGTCGATAGTGTCGGTTGTAGCCTCCCAAGTGGCCACATAGCTGCTGTCGGTGATTTCTTGTGCAGGTGTTGCCGTGATGGTGCTGAGTGTGGGCTGTGGCAGGCATCGGGCATTGAGCATCACCCCATAGCTACCCACCAGTCCACCATCGCTAATGAGCAATTTGGCTTGCTTGCCCCCCAGTGAAGTGGGCGCGAATGTCACCACCAGCGGATAGCCGTTGGCCGAGTTGGCCATTTGGCGGTCTACTTGGCTCACATTGAGCGAAAACATCTCATGGTCAAAGTTGATGAGATCAACACTCAAGTCGTTGGTGAGGTTGCGCGTTTTGATGTAGATTGTGTGGCTTGTCGACTTGCCAATGGCCACTTCTCCAATATCAAAGATGTTGTCTTGCTTGGGCGATATGAGTTCGGGAGTAGCATTGGGGTCGTCGGGGTTAATGGTGCCCCCACCGGTGTTAAACACTTGCCCGGCCTTGTTGCCCCAAATATAGTCGGCCAGTTCGGGGTTGTCGATAAAAGGATTGCGATTGCCTTGCACGGCATACACGGCATCGTTGCGCTTTTTTTCTTTGTCGCTCACGGGGTCTTGGTGGCTCCACTTGAGCAACAGGGCGATTGACCAGTCGTTGAGGGTTTTCCAAGTGCTGTTGGTCACCATGTAGGTGTGTTGCCATTGATATTGTTGATAGCAGGTGGCCATGTAGAAATAGGTGCGTGCAAAGTCTCCTTTATATTGGTTGTCGGGTTCAAACACTGTGCCGGCACCGCCTCCCTCGCCAGCCACAGGCACGCCCACTTTGGTCACGCCATTATCGAACGATGGTGTTGAAACCTCGCCTAAGGGCCAGTTGAGTTTTGCTCTATTGGCAGGGCCATTGCTGGGATATAGGTGATTGAGGTCGGTGTAGGCATCTACGCCAGTAGAGCCACCCCACCAGCTTTTGGGAAAGGAATGTTCTTTCTCCATGCCCGAAACTCCACGAGTTCCATTAAAATAGTAGGTTTGGTTGCTATACATGTCCCACACTTGGTTGCGGTTGTTGTCGCGACAATCGGTCTGAGGAAAATATTGCCACAAGCTCGAATACGAAACCACCGTGTGAGGCGCAATGAGGTTGTGCACAGCATCTTTGAGAGCTTGATCTTTCAAGCCATTGAGTCGTGTGTAGTAGCCATCGGGTGCTCCGGCCACAGCAAGCAAGGCGTTGCTCATTGCAAGCAAGCTCAGGGCCATAGTCATCAATTTCCTTTTCATAATAGGGTCACATCTTTATATAGAGTAAAATTTATAGAGTCAAAGTTAACAAATTTAGTGCAAAAAGATTAAACCCCCACCATTATTCAGCCCCCAAAAAAAGAATAAAAGGGAAGTGAGGAAGAAGTGAAGCGATAATACGGTGGGTGGCTAAAAAACAACCAATTACATGAATTTAACAAAAAAAAGGGGCTGTGGAATCAAGTCGTTTGCTCATTCGTTAAATTCGTTTAATTTGTTGATTTTATTGTCGTTCCGTGATGTCTGTGGGGAAATAGGGGGTTACAGGCGGGCGTGGTCGCCGTAGCTGTAGTAGTTGCCACCTCGGCACACGATGATGTGGTCGATGAGCGGAATGTCGATGGCTTGGCAGGCGTTTTTCACTCGCTCGGTGAGCTGGTCGTCGGCTCTGCTGGGCGATGGGGTGTCGCTGGGGTGATTGTGAGCGAGAATGATGCAATCGGCCAGTTGCTCAATAGCAGTTTTCAATATTATTTTCACGTCGCCCACGGTGGCCGAAGTGCCCCCTGCACTCACTCGGTTGCGGGCAATCACTTTCTTGGCTCGGTTGAGCAAAACAATCCAAATTTCCTCGTGGTCAAGGTCGCTCATGAGCGGTTGTAAAAATTGATAGGCATCGCCACTGCAAGTGATTTGAAACTGGTCGTCAAATTTTTCAAGCTGGTAGCGTCGGGCAATTTCAAGGGCAGCGAGCATTTCAAGCGCCTTCACCTCGCCAATGCCTCGATATTTCATGAGTTCTTTCATGCCCTTGCGTGCCACTTGATAGAGCTTGTTGTTGTGGTCTTGCAAGATGCGCTGGCACAGGCCCACCACGTTTTCACCTCGTGCGCCACTGCCAATGATAATGGCCATGAGCTCGGCTATCGACAAGGCTTCAAAGCCCAAGCGTTTGGCCTTCTCGCGTGGCCGGTCTTCTTCGGGCAGTTGAGCTTTGAGCGATTTTAGGGTAATGTTGTCTTGACGATTCATGAGGCTGTTATTGTTGCGTTATTTGCCCTTGCGCATGGCAATTTCTTGATTGATGTCGCGGCCATTGCCCAACACGATTTTCCACACAAAGGCTTTGATGAATCCCCAGCCATAGCTGCACAATTGAATGAAACTGGTGATCACAGCCAAGCAGGCTATTTTGAGACTCTTGGTTTCGATCAAGGCACTCAACCACAGCATCGCCACATAGAGGGCGAGTGGCACAATGCACCACCACTGCCACAATAGCGACAGGGCGATGAGAGTGGCACAGCCCACCACAAACACGGCGGGGAGGGTGTGTACAAGTTTGAGCGAATCGGGGTAAAGCAACTTGAGGGTGATGCGCGACATGCCAAACACATAGGTCTGCCGGGCAAAGGAGCGCAAGGTGTTGCGTCGCTTGTGGTAGACGTAGCACGAGCGAAACAGGGTGATAGAAAATCCTGCTTGGCGAATGCGAGTGCTCATGTCGATGTCTTCGCTAAACATTTCGCGAAAACCGCCCACCTTTTCCCACACTTGGCGACTGTAGCCCATGTTGAAGGATCGGGGCACAAATTTTTCGAGTTGCACCTTGCCACCTCTAATGCCCCCTGTGGTGAGAAATGCCGTCATTGAGAAGCTGATGGCCTTTTGCGTGTCGTTGAAGTCGTTGCTGGCAGCATCGGGACCGCCAAAGCAGTCGACAGGCTGGGCTTGCAACTCTTTTTTGAGGGTGGCAAAATAGTTGTGAGGAATCACGCAGTCGCTGTCGAAAAAAATGAAATACTTGCCACTGGCGCGTTCAATGCCATAGTTGCGGGCAATGCTCCGGCCATCATTTTCTTTCCAGTAGTAGTGCACATCTATTTTGCCCTCATAGTTTTGGGCAATATCTTGACAACGGCTGGTTGAGCCGTCTTCAACGAGCATCACTTCAAAGTCTTTGTCGCTTTGCAAGGCGAGGCTTTCGAGCAGGTCGCGCACCTCGTCGCGTCTATTATACACAGGAACAATGATTGAAAAATAAGGCATGGCTTTATGGGTGTGTTAGGCTAAATATTTAATATTCTTGTTGCTTGCTGGGGGCGCGATTAAAATGGAGGTTTTTCTTCGCCCGGGCCAGCAAGAAAGTCAACGTTGGGGGTGGGGGGCATCATGGGGTTGCCCGGCAATTGTGGCGATGCAATATCGGCTATGGGGTCGTTGCTGTCGCTGTTCATTTTTGACTCATAGGTCATGCCCTCAAGGTTGAGCCCTGGCTCCCAATTCTCGAAGCGGGCATATTTGGCCACAAATCGCATGTCAACATCGGCAGTTGAGCCACTGCGGTGCTTGGCCACAATAAATTCGGCCTTGCCGCGTATGTCATTGCCCTCGGCATCTTCGCTCGACTTGGTGTAGTATTCGGGGCGGTGAATGAAACACACAATGTCGGCATCTTGCTCAATGGCCCCCGACTCGCGCAAGTCGCTCAATTGTGGGCGTTTCCCGTTTTTGTCATCGCCACGTTGCTCCACGCTTCGGTTGAGCTGCGAGAGGGCAATGATGGGAATGTCAAGCTCCTTGGCCAGTTGCTTGAGCGAGCGTGAAATGGTGCTCACCTCTTGCTCACGGCTGCCAAACTTCATGCCCGTTGCGTTCATGAGTTGCAGGTAGTCGATGATGATGATTTTCACGCCGTGCTCCCTCACAAGGCGGCGTGCCTTGGTGCGCAACTCAAAGATTGAGAGTGAGGGCGTGTCGTCGACATAGAGAGGGGCCGAGTAGAGGTGCTTGATGCGTGTCATGAGGTTGTCCCACTCGGCTTGCGAGAGTTGTCCGCTCTTGATTTTTTCGCTTTCAAGGTTGCACACATTGCTGATGAGACGATTCACCAACTGCAAGTTCGACATTTCGAGCGAGAACAATGCCACAGGAGTGTTGAAATCGACTGCCATGTTTTTGGCCATCGAGAGCACAAAAGCCGTTTTACCCATGGCGGGGCGAGCGGCGATGATGATGAGGTCGCTGTTTTGCCAACCCGATGTGAGCTTGTCGAGCCCGGTGTAGCCGGTGCGCAATCCGCTCATGCCGTCTTCGCGATTGGCAGCTTCTTGAATCTTGCCAATGGCTTCGCTAATCACGGGGTCGATTTGCACCACTTCGCGCTTGAGTGTGTTGCGCGACATTTCAAAGAGCTTAGACTCGGCCTCTTGCATGAGGTCGTAGACATCGATCGACTCGTCGAAGGCGAGAGTGCCAATTTGCGAGCTATAGCTGATGAGTTCTCGGCTCAAGTATTTTTGTGCCACAATGCGGGCATGGTATTCGATGTTGGCGGCCGACGACACTCGGCTTGTGAGCTCCGACACGCGCACGGCACCGCCAGCCTCGTCGAGCTTGGCATTGTTGCGCAGTTGCTCGGTCACGGTGAGCAAGTCGATGGGGCGTTGCTGTGCACCCAACTGGCTGATGGCATCATAGATGAGCTGATTGGCCTTGTCGTAGAAACAGGCTGGAGTGAGAATGTCGCTCACTATGGCATAGGCATCTTTTTCGAGCATGAGAGCACCCAGCACGGCTTCTTCAACCTCAAGGTCTTGAGGCTGCTTCTTGCCCAACTCCGAGGCTATTTCGCTCTCGCCGTTGCGCTGTTGCCATTGGCGATAGTTGTGCTGTTTCGACTGTTTGGCTGTTTCAAATTCCATTTTGTAGCTTTCTTTTATAGTTGCAAAGATAGCCTAAACCCATTAAAGGAAAAAACGCATCACCTCCATTTTTATCGACAATTGGTTGATTTATGCCTTGTTTTAAACAAAAAAATCCCCTCTCGCAAACAACAAAAAGGGGATTTTGTGCTATCTAATTTTGGGAGACTGCTATCGATCACTCATGCATGGCAGGAGTTTGAGGGGTGCTACCCTCGGGATTTTCGGGATTTTTTTATCGTTTCCTGCAATGAAATGGCTAACTTTGTAGTGCTAAATAATTTAAAGCAACCCAAAAAATGAACACGCTCAACACAAGCACAAAAGCCATAATCCTCGTCGTGATGCTTCTTGTCGCCGCCTTGCCCGGTTATAGCTCTATCGATAAAGATATTGAGAAAAAAGTAGAAAACACGTTCAAGAAACTCTCACAAGACGAGAAATTCAGTCTCATTGCAAGCTATCGCCATGGTGTGGTGCCAGCCATGCCAAAATATGGAATTGCTGAAATGAAGGTGGCTCAACTGGCAAAAGGAGGGAAAGTATTGGGAAGCTCGATGCAATATCCTGCTCCCGTGACGGCTGCTTCGACGTGGAACCGACGGCTCATGTATGGCTTGGGCATGGCTTTGGCTGGCGATGCCAAGAAGCAAGGAGGGCACATGTTGCCGGCTCCCAATATGCAAGTTTTGCTCACACCATTGTGCGATGAGAACTATAACTACATGAGCGAAAATCCCTACTTGTGTGGAGAAATGGCAGGCAGGTTGCTCGATGGCGTGATGGCTGGTGGGGGAGTGGCCATTGAATTAAACAATGTTGGGGCTTCAACACAAGCCTATAATAGCGATAGTGTGGCCAAAGCATTGAAAATGGGCATGACCTCGATGTCGATGATTGACGTGCAGGTGCGCAATATCTTGCGCTTTGCCTATGTTGCAGGAAAAAAACAACCCAACCCGGTGGGGCGCAATGTTGCTTTGAGTAGCGACCAGCGTCGTGCTCTTGCTCAAGCCGAGGCCGAGGAAGGCTTGGTGTTGCTTAAAAATGAGAAAAACATCTTGCCCTTGAAAAAAGTGAAGACTTTGTTGGTTACAGGCCCTTTTGCCGAGGTGGCCGATGAAGGTGTGGCTTCGCTTGCTGCAGGGTTGAAAAAAGAATTGCCCAAGGTGCAGGTGAAATCGCAATTGTTGCAACAGCGCCGTGGTGTGGTGCCTTGTCGCGACCTTTATGCATCGCGAGGAGGGCGAGAAAGTGGCTTGAAGGCCGAATACTATCATAATGCGACTTTGGGAGGCAAACCCCTATATAGCGAGCAAGTGCCCCATTTAAATTTTGATTGGAGTGAGGGCTCTCCCAATGTTGAAATTTTAGGGAAAAAATATTTCTCGGCACGTTACACAGGCTATTTGCGTGTGCCTCAGTCGGGTGAATACACACTGGTGCTCACCAGTAGCAACGGCAGTCGGTTGTGGCTCGATGGCGACATGGTTGTCGACAACTGGGGTGCTCATGAAGAGCAACACAGTGCCGAAGTAACGCTGCAACTCATTCAAAATCGCGACTACGCGCTGCGTGTCGATTATGCCAACCATGGAGGTGTGGCATCGCTCGATTTGGGCTATCGCAAAGAGGAGGCGTCTTCACCAGCCACAGCCACGCCCAAACGGTTTGATGCCGTTGTAGTTACTGCAGGATTTGAAAAAGAAACCGCTGGCAACTCTTGGCAATTGCCGGCTTCACAAGTGGCTACAATTAAGAAGGCGGCTAAGTTGAGCCCCAATGTGGTGGTTGTGCTCTATGCCGGCAGTGCTGTTGATGTGTCGCAGTGGATCGACGATGTGAAAGCCGTTGTCTATGCCGGCTATCCCGGGCAAGAAGGAGGCACTGCAGTTGCTCGCTTGCTTGCCGGCAAGGTTGTGCCAGGTGGCAGGTTGACCACGACTTGGGCGCACAGCATCAACGACTATTCTCGTGCTATGGGTGCATCTCGCTTGAGCGAGCATGGCAAGGCCGTGCGTTACCCTCTGGGCTATGGATTGAGCTACACTCAATTTTGTTATAGCAACATGAAAGTGAATCGCAAGGGCAAGGTGTGTGAGGTGAAGGTCGATGTGCAAAACGTGGGCAAGGTCACGGGAGCCGAGGTGGTGCAAGCCTATGTGCATCTGGCAGGCAGTGAGGCTCAAAAATCATTGCAAGGCTTCGATAAAATCACTTTAAAACCAGGGCAAAAGAAAACGGTGACTCTCTTAGTGCCCGAAGAGGCTTTTTCGATCTATCATGCACAACTCAAGCGGTTTTTGCCAGCACAGGGCACTCACACCATTCAAGTGGGAGCATCGTCACGCGACATTCGCTTGTCGGCCCCTTGGCAGGTCAATGAACACTCGCATTGAGCTTTGTGGTTGATAGGGCGTGATCAGCCGAAAGAATCTGCTGAGCCGAAAAAATCAAAAAACTCACCAAGCATGTTACACACAGCTTGGTGAGTTTTTTGTGTTGTAGTAGGGTAATAGTGGGGAGGCTTCAATTAGCGCACACGGCCCACATAGCTACCGTCGCGAGTGTCGACCTCGATTTTCTCGCCCACGTTGCAAAACAATGGTACGCGCACTTCGGCTCCAGTTTCAACGGTGGCAGGCTTGAGAGTGTTGGTAGCAGTGTCGCCCTTGATGCCGGGCTCGGTGTAGGTGATTTCAAGAATGGTCTTGATGGGCATTTCGGCATAGAGCACCGAGTCGGTCGAAGCGTCACACACAACTTCTACCACATCACCTTCTTTCATGAAATCAACACCACTCACAATATTCTTGGAAATAGGAATTTGGTCGAATGTTTCTTGATTCATGAAAATGGCATCGTTGCCGTCCATATAAAGATACTGATAGGGACGACGCTCCACGCGCACGTCTTCGAGCTTTTCGCCAATGTTGAAGCGACGTTCAAGAACGCGGCCGTCAACAACATTTTTGAGCTTGGTGCGCATGAATGTGTTACCTTTACCGGGTTTCACGTGCAAGAACTCGATGCAGAAGTAGAGCTGCCCATCGAGACGGACGCAAGTTCCGTTTTTAATGTCTTGTGAGTTGATCATAAGAGAATAAATGACTATTTTGTTGTTATAAAATGTGTTCTAAACTTGATTTGATACTGCAAAATTAATTGAATTAGAGAGAATTTGCAAAAAGTTGGCTCTAAAAATGAAAAGTGACTTGTTTAATTTCAAAAAAGTGACTAATTTTGCACTCGCAATTTTCTTGAAGAAATAAAATAAAAAGTCATATAACGATGAAAAGAACATTCCAACCATCAAACAGAAAGAAAGCTAACAAGCATGGTTTCCGTCACCGCATGGCAACAGCCGATGGCCGCAAGGTCCTCGCTCGTCGTCGCGCTAAGGGTCGTTACAGCCTCACTGTTAGCGACACAGTTTACAAGAACTAATAGCTTGTAGCAGTGTTCAGGACAGCGCATAGCCGTTGCGGTTTTTATCGCAACGGCAATTGTTGTGTATATGCCCACCATATGTTTTCCCTTTGTTTTTTTTAAAAAACTTCGTTAAATCCGCTTAATTCGTTGATTATATGGCAACTAATGCTGCCTCCAATCGTGTCGTCTTAGCTCCTTTAACTTCTGTCTCCTAACTCCTAAAAAAAATGGCACGATTGTTGCAAAATTGATGGGCAGTTATCACTGATTAAATTTTTAGATACTATGATTATTACAACAACCCCCTCGATCGAAGGGCATCATGTAGAGCGTTACTTGGGCGTAGTGACTGGCGAAACCATTATTGGTGCCAATGTTTTTAAAGATTTTATGGCTGGATTGAGCGACTTTTTTGGTGGCCGCTCGCGGCAATATGAAGAAGTGCTTGCCAAGGCCAAAGACACTGCTATTCAAGAAATGGTGAACCGCGCCAGTGCATGGGGTGCCAATGCTATTGTGGGCATTGACCTCGACTATGAAACCGTGGGTGCCAGTGGCTCAATGCTCATGGTCACTTGCAGTGGCACGGCTGTGGTTATCGATTAAGGTGCTTAGCAATCAAAACAAAGCAACAAAATCAACCGTGAAAAGTTGTGTTTTGTTGCTTTGTGCTTTTTTGATTGATGTCAATGGTTTAACCCCAATCGGTCATTAGGTCGCAATAAGAAAATATCTTAGGCTTTTCCTTGCCTTTGTCAAATTATTTTGAGTAATTTGACAAAAACAAAGAAACCTAATGACCGATTTGGGTTTAATTGTTGATATACCAGTTGTAGAGGGCTTTAACGCCGTCTTCAATCTCCATGCTGTGCCGCCAGCCCAAACTGTGCAGTTTGCCCACGTCGCATAGTTTGCGAGGGGTGCCGTCGGGCTTGGCTGTGTTGAAGTCGATAGTGCCAGTGAAGCCCACTGCACTTGCCACCATGTGGGCGAGTTGCTTGATGGTGATTTCAATGCCGGTGCCCACATTGATGTGGCAGTTGCGAATTTCGCCCAGTTGTGGCAATGCGCCCCCACGCCCGGTGGTGCTGTCACGGTCGATAGCTCCTTGAGTGCCTGTGCCATAGAACACCGATGAATATTTCTCGATGCCCACAATGTCTTTAAAATCAACATTGAGCAACACGTGCACGCTGGCATCGGCCATGTCTTCGCTCCACAAAAATTCGCGCAGCGGTGTGCCTGTGCCCCACAACTCCACTCGGTTGCTCTCGATGCCATAGTGACCGAGCACGTCAAGAATTTTGTTGTGGCTTGCTTTGCCATCAATGCCCTCAACGGGGCGGCGATTCATGTCGGCTTCGATAGCAGCCCAGTTGCCCTCGTGAATGAGGCGGGCGAGATATATTTTTCTCATCATGGCAGGCATCACATGGCTATTTTCGAGATGAAAATTGTCGTTGGGTCCATAAAGGTTGGTGGGCATCACGGCAATATAGTTGGTGCCATATTGCAGGTTGTAGCTCTCACACATCTTGAGTCCCGAAATTTTGGCAAGGGCATATTCCTCGTTGCTATATTCCAGTGGCGAGGTGAGCAAGGCATCTTCTTTGATGGGTTGAGGTGCATTTTTGGGATAGATGCAAGTCGAGCCCAAGAAAAGCAGTTTTTCCACTCCATGCTTGTAGCTCTCGTCGATCACGTTGCACTGTATCTTCATGTTTTGCATGATGAAGTCGGCTCGATAGAGCGAGTTGGCCATGATGCCTCCCACATAGGCAGCTGCCAGCACCACGGCTTGAGGGCGTTCTTGGTCGAAGAATTGGGCCACGGCTCTTTGATTGGTGAGGTCGAGTTCGCTGTGGGTGCGCCCCACGAGGTTGTGGTAGCCCTTTTGCTCAAGGTTTTTACAAATGGCCGAACCCACAAGACCACGATGGCCTGCTACATATATCTTTGAATTCTTGTCTAATGCCATGTTTCTTGAATGTGTTAAACAAACAAAATATTGGTTTGTTTCGCTATTATAATCTGGTTGGGCAATTATTGCAGATGATAGAGCTTTTTCACATGCATGAGGTCGTGCTCAGTCATGATTTTCACCAGTTGTTCAAAGCTGGTTTTGCGTGGATTCCAGCCCAGTTGTGTTTTGGCCTTGGTGGGGTCGCCCAACAGTTGCTCCACCTCGGTGGGGCGGAAAAATCGAGGATCAACCTCCACCAGCACCTTGCCGGTGGCTTTGTCGATGCCTTTTTCGTCGATGCCATCGCCTTGCCATTGGAGTTCGATGCCGGCATGGTGGAATGCCAGGGTGCAGAACTCGCGCACGGTGTGATACTCGCCGGTAGCCACCACAAAGTCATCGGGCTTGTCTTGTTGCAAAATGAGCCACATGCACTCCACATAGTCGCGTGCATAGCCCCAGTCGCGACGGGCATTGAGGTTGCCTAAGTAGAGCTTGTCTTGCAAGCCTTGAGTGATGCGTGCGACGGCAAAGGTGATTTTGCGGGTCACGAAGTTCTCGCCTCGGCGTTCGCTCTCGTGGTTAAACAAGATGCCATTGGAGCAATACATGCCATAGGCCTCGCGATAGTTCACCATAATCCAGTAGGCATAGAGCTTGGCCACTGCATAGGGGCTGCGAGGGTAGAAAGGGGTGGTTTCGCGTTGTGGCACCTCTTGCACCTGTCCATATAGCTCGCTGGTGCTGGCTTGATATATCTTGGTGCAATGGGCACGGCCGGCAATGCGCACACCCTCGAGCAGGCGCAACACGCCGTTGGCAACCGTTTCGGCAGTGTATTCGGGCACTTCAAACGACACCTTCACGTGGCTTTGTGCCGCAAGGTTATAGATTTCATCGGGCTTGATTTCCTCAATGAGGCGAATGAGCGAGCTGGAGTCGGTCATGTCGGCATAGTGCAGGTTGATGAGTCGCTTGTGCTTCATGTCGCGCACCCACTCGTCGAGATAGAGATGCTCGATGCGCCCCGTGTTGAAACTGCTACTGCGCCTGATGGTGCCATGCACCTCATAGCCTTTGTCGAGAAGGAATTCGGCAAGATAGCTTCCGTCTTGCCCTGTGATGCCTGTAATTAGTGCTATTTTTTGATTGTTAGCGTTCATAATTGTGCCTTTTCCTATTGTTTTAACTGCAAAGATACGTTTTTTAGTTGTAAAATGATGCGTGTTTTTCGCTCATTTCTTGTTGATTTTCACAAGAAGTGAGGGGTGAATGTAGGTGGTGGCCACTGCTACCACTCCGTCGATGCTCACCACCACGCGCCGGTCGCCCTTCACACGCACCAGCACGCCCTCGGCTCCTTCAAAGGGACCGCCCAATATTTTCACGCAGTCGCCTTTGGCAAAGTCGCCCGGCTTGGGGCTCAAATACACCAGTTGCTCATCGTGGGTGCCGGCCACAGCAATGAAGTTGTGCATTTGCCACTTGGGCACCACCAGTGGCTCGTGCTTGTCGTGATTCATGATGTAGCGAATGGGCAGACTTGTGTGTGCCTTGTAGTGCTTCATGAGCGATGGCTCGATGTGCATGAAAATGAGGTTGTGGATTGTGGGCACGAGTTTCTTGTAGCCCTTGCCACCGCGAGTAACCATTTGGTATTGCATGGGAATGAAATTCTCGATGCCACGGCTATCGAGGTCTTCTTTCACCTTCATTTCGCGATTATAGGTCACGCGAATGGCATACCACTGCTTCTCTTCTTGCTCCATTACACCTAATTTTGTTGCAAACTTACTCAAAAATGTCGAATTTTGTGGTATGTTTGTGCACCAGCAATCAAAACCAATCGTGTGATGACAAAAGAAATAAAAAAATGGAAAACGCTTGAGTCGCGCTACATTGTGCAACGTCCGTGGCTCACAGCTCGTGTCGACAAGGTGCAGTTGCCCGATGGGCGCATCAATCCCGAGCACTATGTGCTTGAATATCCCACTTGGGTCAATGTCACAGCCATCACAAGGCAAGGAGAGTTTGTGATGGTGCGTCAATACCGCCATGGCATTGACGAGGTGATAGATGAATTGAGTGCAGGCGTGGCCGAGCCGGGCGAATCGCCCCTTGAGGCTGCGCAACGCGAGTTGCTCGAAGAAACGGGCTATGCCGGAGGCGAGTGGTCGCTCATGATGACGATAGGGCAAAATCCCAGCACGTGCAACAATCTCACCTATTGTTTTCTTGCTTGCGGTGTTGAGCGAGTGGCTCGCCAGCATCTCGACGAGAGCGAAGACATTGCCGTGATGCTCAAGAGCGAAGCGCAGGTGCTCGACATGCTCAAGGGCGACCACATGAAGCAAGCTCTCATGGCAGCACCCTTGTGGCGATATTTTGCCCTCAAAAAATAGCTCATCTTTTCCGCTATCAAGATGCCATTTTTCCAAAACATTTCGGGGCTTTGCTAAAAATCGGCACCAATCTGTCTCTCTCTCTGGGTGTGTAATAGAGACTGATTGGTGCCTAAAATTTTTATGGCAGGGGAGTTACTTGGGGGCTACCGTGAGGGTGTTGCCTGCCGAGTGGGCCGAGATTTGAGGGGCATATTGGCACTGGGCGGTGGCAATGCCGGCACTGAATGTGCCCGATGAGGTGACATAAACGTCGTAGCTGATGATGTGGGTGCCTTTTTGCAAGTTGTCGAAGAAGATGTTGGTGTTCGAGTCCTTGGTTTCGAGGTAATACCATGTGCCATCGGCTCCTTCATAGCCCGATAGTTGTTTCACCGGTTCAAAGCAAGCTCCACGCTCGTCGGTCACGGTCACAAAGTCGAGATCTTTGTTGTTTTTAATAATGGTGCGCACCTGCACCTTGTCGCCCACCTTGAATTGTGTGGCGGGTTTAATTGAGCCATCGGCTTGGTAGATGAAATATTCCTTGCCTATCGACATCTCGGCAATTGCATATGCCTTGATGCTGGTCATGGGTGCCTTGAATTGGCTGTAGATGGCTCCCCATGCAGGACTTTGCCCCTTGTGCTCGATGTGGAGTGTGGCAAGGCTGCTGGCTGGCAGGCTCTTGCGGCAGTAGCCCAAGTAGCGCGCCATTTTGTCAAATTCCACAGGCTTGCCATCGATGGTGATGGTGGGAGCCTCGCTCTCGTCAAGCCACTGGCTGCCTAAGCTCAAAATCGTGTAGACTGCATCGGCAGCAAGGCTCGATGAGCCCCAATCGTTGCTTTGCTTCATGAGCAATATCCACTTGCGCACTTGGTCGATCTCGGCAGTGCGTGGTTCAATCTCATTCATGGCTTGCAAGATGGTGCTTGTCACTGCCACCTTGTCGAAGTATCGCCAACCCACTTGCACATTGTCCCAATACATGCCCAACTCGGGCTTGGTGATTGAAAATTGCCTGATCGATTCTACAATATCCTTAGCCAATGGCTTGTAGCCATTGCGATGCAGTGTCATGGCATAATAGGCTTTCTCGCCCAGCGACAGCCCCTTCCAGTCCTTGGTCATGGCTTTGAGGCACTTGTCAATCATCGCTTTGTTGGCTTTGCTCAAGTTGATTTCCTTAAACATTGAGCGGGTGTAGACATAGCTGGCAAAACCGCTATAATTTTTTTTGTTGTGTTTAATTTGCTCGTTGAATAGGTTGAGACATTTGGCATCATAGTAGCCCATGGCTCGTTGCACCATGGCATTGATGCGTGCATCATCTTTGAGATAGCCAAGGTGGTGTAGCCTGCCAATGATTTGCAACACGATTTCGGTGGTGTAGAGCGAGCTTTGGCACCTTGGGTAGCGATACCAGCACCAGCCACCATCGGCCAGTTGCAAGCTTTGCAGACCTTCAACAATTTTGTTGTGTTCGGTCGCCATTTTTGCTTCGTCGAAGAGTTCGTCGAGTTTCGACATGCGCAGGGTTTGGCGATCGGCCTCTTGCAACCATGGCGAAGCGAGCAAGGTGCCAATTTTGAGGTCTTGATTCTTTTCGAGCATCGACACGAGTGTGCTGTCGCTTGCATTTTGTTTCCAGTGGGCAATGGCTTGCCTGATTTGGGGTTGCGACTTGGCCACGCCTTGTGCCAGCACCTCGGCAAAGAGGTTGTGGGCAAGACTGGTGGTGATGCGATAGTTGTTGTCGAAGAGTGTGGGCAATGCGGTCACGCAATACCACACGGGGTTGTTGCAATATTCCAGCGTCACGCGGCTGTCGCCCTTGAATTGTGGCAACCGGGTTGTGAATTGGGTGCTGGCTGCATCGATAAAGAAGGGCAGGGTTTCAACGACGGGTGAAATGGCAGGAAGCACCGGTATCATCACCTGCTCGCCGTCGCCAAAGTTGTCGTTGGCAGCCTTGATGCGGAAGCCCACAAAGGCAATGGTGTCGGGCACACTCCACTCGATGTTCACGGCATTGGTGCCCATTGCAGTGAGGTTCTCATTGAAGTTGCGCGAGGCATACACTTTGCCTGTGCGTGGGTCAAACAGCTCAATCACGGCATCGCAACGTGTGGGTTGCTCGGTGGCATTTTGCACGCTGGCGGCAAGGGTGGCAATGTCGCCTTGACGCAAGAAGCGTGGCAGGCTCGACTTCACCATGATGGGTTTTTGGGTGAGCACCTCTTCCTTAATCTTGTCGGTTGTGAGCTGCGTGGTGTAGCCAATGGCTTGCATCACCCAAGTGGTGTTAAACTCTGGGGCTTCAAACTCGATGCCAATGTTGCCCTTGTCGTCGCTCACGAGCATGGGTTGCCACAGGGCAGTTTTCACATCGCTCATGCGCATTTTCACCTTGTCGAGGTTGGCTTGCCTTGATTGATTTTCTTGCTTGTTGGAACTCACAACTACCACTTCTTGCAAGGGACTGCTCTCGTCAAAGAATTTTACCTCGTCTGCTATGGGATTTTCTTCCTCTACCGGAGCCTTCATCTCGGCTTTTGCAAGCCTCTTAGAACAATAACCATAGACAACTGTTTCCATCAAGTTGCCGGTAAAGAAGTCTTGATCATAGAGGTTGAGATAGGGTAGGGTGTAGCTGTTGCTGTTGAGCAAGCGTTGTTGCCAGCTCACACTGTTGTTGTTGAAGTAGTTTCGATAAGGCCACAAAGAGTGCAATAGTGTGGCAACATCGCTATAGTTGTATTGTGGATTAAATATCCAGTCGTTGGGCGACAGCTCGTTGAGAGCCTTGTCAAACATTTCAAGCATCATGGCTGCTTGCACAGGCTTGTTGTCTTGGTCAAGCAGGGTGAATTGCCATTTTTCTTTCATGCCGGGCACAAGTTTGTTGCGAAACGAGGTGACCCTAACCTTCAATTTTTGAGCATAGAGGGTTGAGGTGAGCATGCATTCTTTTTGGCTCACTTTGCCCTTGTACACATTGTAGAAGTTGAGGGTGACATATTCATCGGGCTCATTGGGAATTTGAATCTTGAAGTCGTGCATGCCAGGACCATATTTCAACCAGCCACGGCTCAACTCGCGGTTGCGACTGCAAGCCACATAGTAGATGTGTGACTCGGGCGACGAGGTGCCAATGAGCACATGAGCCACGTTTTTGTTGTCGACTTGCTTGCCCTTATCGGGAATCCACATGGCAGTGTCGTCGATGGGAGCTTTTTTGTCGGTCGTGCGATAGGCTATGAGTGTGGCTTGGGCTTTGGTCGTGGTGTCGCCTGCGATTTGAGCCTCAATGGTGTATTGACCCGATGGCAGGTCGCCGAGGTCGACTTGAGGCTTGTCGCTCACAAAGGTGCCTGTTTTCACCAGTTTCTTGTTGCTATCGGTGATCATGTAGGTGCAGGTTGCACTCTTCTCGTCATCATCGGTCGAGTTAAACTTAACGGGAAGCTTGGAGGGTTGCCGGTTGAGTTGAAGGGTGATTGCATCGTCGTTGAATTTGAGACTGCGACGCTTGCCAATCACAAAGTTGTGGCAAGCCTCTTGAGTCTCGCCGGCATCGAGAGTGACAAGGGCATTGAGGGCATAGCTTTTCCACCAAGAAATGTCCGAGAGGTCTTCATCGAAGAGCGCACCGGGCAAGGTGATGCTGAACTTTCCCTCATTGTCGGTCACCGCTGTGGTGTCGAGCATGTGGTCGCCACTGTTGCCGGTTTCCCATCGCCACCACCATGTCCACTCGTGCGACTTGAGCGATAGTTTTACTTGAGCTCCTGCCACAGGCATGCCCGAGTAGGTTTTGGCTTGGCCGGTGATGTTCACAGGTTGCCCCTTGGTGTAGCAGTAGGTGGCTTGAGGAAACTCTACTGCAAAGGTGGGAGTTTTATATTCACTCACATTCACGTCTTGGCTGCCCAGTGTGATGTTGCGTCCTCTTACACGTATTCTCCAGCTGCCATTCAGTCGGTCGGTCGGGATTTTAAAGCTACCCTCCACGCGTCCAAACTGGTCGGTTGTGAGTGTGAGAGTTTCCACATCTTTGTTGTTGCTGTCGGCAAAAGTCACTTCTACTTTCTCGTTAGCTATCACCGAGCGTTTTGTTTGAGTGGATTGGTAGGCAATGAGAGCAAATTTCACTGTTTCTCCTGGCCGGTAAATGCCCAAGTCGGTGAAAATGTCGGCTCTTTCTATAGTCATGTTGGAGTTTCGGTGTGACTGATAGTAGTTTTGGGCAGGTGCATATTTGTCGTTGCCTTTTGAAACCTTAAATTCCTTTTGATAATAGTTGCTTCGAGGCATTGTCACACTGCCATCGCTACCAGAGATAGCATTGAGGCCTTTGCCTTTAAATCTCACTCCTTCAAGAGGGCTACCCGTTTTGGCATCAACTGCAAAAAACTGTGTGGCTTGTTGTTGATTTTCGACATAGAAAGTGGCAATATCACATACAGTTGTAGTTGCATCTAAGGTAGTTTTTGTTCGTTTCACTATTTTGCCTTCGTTTTCAAACGTCCCCATCACCACATATCGGCCATAGGGTAGTGGCCCAAAGGTGGTTTCCCCTTGGTTTTGAAATGGAACTTGGCCTGCAAAGTCTATTCTCTTGGTCTCGATGAGTTTCAGGCCTGAAATTGCCACATGGTCCCAGTTGTTTTTAGTTTTTGCTATGACAGCATCGGGCACTTGATAGAGCTGAAGAGACACATGATTCACATTTTTTGATGTCACATCAACTTGCAAGGCCTCGTTGCTCAGCAGGTTTTGTTGGTAGTTCACAATCACGTTTTTCTCCTCGGCTTTTATGATTTTGTTTTTCACCTGAGGCGTGTAGAAATTGTTGGGGAAGGTAGCCAAATATTGCTTGTAGAGCGCATAGTGCTTTTCGGCATTGAGATGCAAAAGCATGATTGCGCTGTGCTCGTTGTGCTGATATTGGCGATAAAGTTCAAGATAGTTGGTGCCTTGATTTTCTTGACAGGCGTTGAGATAGGCAGGCACATTGCCTTGCTTTTTTTCATAGTCGATCCAGGCCTTGAGCACGTTTTCTTTTGACTTGGTGAGGGCGTGTTCAAGAATGCTGTGACTCAAAAACTCAAACAGCGTGGGCTCATAGAGGAGCCCCATTTTGTCATATTTGATGATGCTTGAATAGTTGCTTAGAGGGCAGGCTTGCAGGGCTTGTGCGTGGGCGAGAGCCTTGCCGGAGAGTTGGTCGATTTTGTTGGAAAATTGCTCCATGGTCCACTCTGTGTAGTCTTTAGGCAACTCTTTGTTCTCTTTGTTGCTTGGCACAAAGTGGGCATATTGGTTGCCATATTCTGCAAAAATTCTTGCTTCGAGATAATAGAGCAGGGCGGTGATGTCGGGCCGTTTTTCTTGGGCTATCACCTTGTCGATGTGCGACACAATGTCGGTCATGTTTTCTTGCGAGATGCTACTTTGTGCCAGCGAGTAGCGCACGAGGGCATCTACCATTTTGCTACCATCTTGGGTGCGCAAGGCAGTTTTCAAGTCGACAAGTGCAGTTTTGCTCACCGTCTGTGGATAGTCAAAGTCGGGAGTTGACGATATTTTTTTCTTCCCGCCCCATAGGTTCAGAGGAGTCATAACCATAATTGCAATGATGCTGATAACAATTGATGTGCTGAATTTATTCATGAGATTGTTGTGTTTTTGCGTTTGAAAGCTGTGGAATAACAGTGCTGTGAGTTATCTTTTTTATATCATGTAACGTGAGTTGTGCTCAAAAAATTGAGTCTATAATGCAATATTAGCATTTTTTTTTCAAGTTTCCAAATCCATGGAGATTATATAATCAACAAATTACACGAATTTAACGAATAGGCAGGTGCAATCTCCCACTTGGTGTGACAACCCGTATCGTTTCATTCATTTTCTCAAAAAAAAAACTTTGTTTAATTTGTTGATTGTGAGATGAATAGTTTGGTTTAGTGGTATCTAAAAATAAATCCCATGGCATTTCGTCAGTCGAAGTGCAATGGGATTGCATTGGTATTAAGAAAGTTAGTCTTGAAAAAAAATGATTATTGCTTGTTATTTTCCTTATTTTTTTTCAGCATTCAATTAGTAGGCTCTCTTGCATTGATTTTGTGTCATGAATTGTGGGACACAAACTCAAAGAGCGACAGCCATGCCGATTATTTCAAAACCGGAGTGCTTGTTGTGGAGTGTGGGGCACTCAAGTTGTTTTTCACACTGTCCTCATAGGTCATCTTGCCATCATCGCCCTTGTCGCCCACACTCAACTCGGTGGCATTGTGACCTCCGGCAGCCATTTGGCTGTTGCCTTGCCCTGTGGCAGTGCCATTGAAGGTGTTGAAAATGTGCATCATGCACCATATTCCTGCAAACATGGCAGCCATGTAGAGATAGGTCTTGTAGCGAGTCCACAACGATGGTTTTGGCTCTTCGGTGATTGTGACTTCGGGAAGAGACTCCATGAGGTTCTTGCCAAAATCGGCAAAGTAGTGCTCGGGCACTTTGAAGCCAGAGTCTTTACCCAATTTCTTTAATATGTCGGAATCTTCGTGTTTCATTTCGATGTTTTGACTCTTGTGGAGTCGAAAGGTTTAATCTTCGCTTGAGAAAAAAGTCTCGATTTTTTTCACTGCATGATGATAGGAGGCCTTGAGTGCTCCCACCGATGTGCCCAAAATGTCGCTCATGTCTTCATATTTCATTTCGTCGTAGTAGCGCATGTTAAACACGAGGCGTTGCTTCTCGGGGAGCGAGGCAATGGCCTTTTGGATCTTGAGTTGAGCTTCATCGCCGTCAAAGAATTTGTCGGCTTCGAGATTGTTGACAAGAAACGAGTCATCGTTGTCAATCGACACGTTGTTGAGTGCCTTTTTCTTGTTGATGAATGTGATGCTCTCGTTGATAGCAATCTTGTAGAGCCAAGTGGAGAGTTTGGCATCGCCTCTAAAGTTGTCGATGCTCGACCACGCCTTGATAAAGGTGTTTTGCAACACGTCGTTGGCATCGTCATGGTCGATAACCATGCGGCGAATTTGCCAATAGAGTGGTTGGCTGTAGTGTTCTATCACTTTGCCAAAAGCCTCTCTCACGGTTTCTTGTTGGCGCAGTTGATCAATTATCGTGTCTTCGTCGTATATAAACTTCGATGTCATAGCTATGCAAAGTTAGCCTTATTTTTTAGATTTAAAGAAAAAGCCGTGCTTTTGCCTCGTTTTTTAATTTTTTTTTATTTTTTCAAAATCGGTTGCAAGTGATTATATTTGCAACGAGTGTTTAACCCAAATTTATTAAGGAAGAATGAAATCAACGCGTATAACCCAACTTTTTGGAATCGACCACCCCATTGTGGCTGGTGGCATGGTGTGGTGCAGTGGTTGGCGACTGGCCTCGGCAGTGAGCAATGCCGGTGGGCTGGGATTGCTGGGTGCAGGCAGCATGCACCCCGAAACCCTCATCGAGCACATCGAGCACATGAAGCAAGCCACCTCCAAGCCTTGGGGAGTGAATGTGCCTCTCATGTATCCCGAAATCGACAGGCTGGTCGACATTTTGATTGATCAAGGAGTGAAGATTGTGTTTACCTCGGCTGGAAGTCCCAAGAAATTCACGGCTCGTTTTCATGAGGCGGGCATGAAGGTTGCCCATGTGGTGTCGAGTAGCAAGTTTGCCGCCAAGTGTGAAGAAGCTGGTGTTGATGCCATTGTGGCCGAGGGCTTTGAGGCTGGGGGGCACAACGGGCGTGAAGAAACCACCACGCTTGCCCTCATTCCGCAGGTGCGCCGTGCCACATCGTTGCCCCTCATTGCGGCAGGTGGCATAGGGTCGGGCAGTGCCATGCTGGCCACTATGGCACTGGGTGCCGAGGGTGTGCAAGTGGGCACTCTCTTTGCCTTGAGCCGTGAAAGCTCGGCAAGCGAGGCTTTCAAGCAGCGTTGCTTGGCGGTGACCGAGGGCGACACCATGCTTGCCCTCAAGAAAATTGCTCCCACTCGGCTGGTGAAAAATGCGCTCTATGCTCGCATTCAAGAGGCCGAAGATGCAGGTGCAAGTGTCGATGAGTTGCGAGCATTGCTGGGCAAGGCAGCCTCCAAGCGAGGCATCTTTGAGGGCGATGTAGAGCAAGGAGAACTCGAAATAGGGCAAGTGGCCATGGCTGTCGATACCATCAAGCCCGCCGGTCAAATAATCGCAGAGTTACTCGCCGATTTCGCCGCCTCTCAATCTCAAGTCTCACTCCTGTAACTCCAATGATTGAAATGTAAACAAAGCGAGCCGGTGCACTTTTTTGAGGTGCAGGCTCGCTTTATGGTATTGCTAAGTGATGAGATTACCGGGCAATGTGGAGTTTGCCATTTTGAATGTAAAGCCCACTTTGTGGAACTTCTTTCAACTTGCGTCCCATGGTGTCGTAGATAGCATTTCTCTCAATTGTGTTTGTTTCAATGCAATCCACGCCGGTGCTTTCGGTGCCTTCATAGGGGTTTTGACCTGCATTTTCACCTCTACGGTTATCATAAACGATCCAGTTGGCTTGTTGAGCAGTGGCAACATTTGTTTTGGAGCACACGTTACCTTCTTTATTGTCTTTGGTGTCGATAACAAAGAGCAATCCTTTCTTGTTGCTTGCTCTTTGAGGCAGTTGAGCACACAGTGTGGTTATGGCCTCGTCGTTGAGCTGGTTGCTGTAGCAATCAATGCGAGAGAGCTGGTTGCTTGTGGGCAAAATCAGCGAGGTGAGTTTGTTTTTCTCGCAAGAGAGCATGGCAAGATTGTTGAGTTTTGAAACATCGAGGTTGCTCAGCAGGTTGCCCTTGCAATAGATGCTTTCTAAGGTGTTGTTGTCGAGAGCAACCTGTGCTATTTGGTTGTTTTCAAAGGCAAGTGTTGCCAGTTGGGTGCATTGCTTCACATCAATAGCAGTTAACTTGTTGTTGGAAACAAACAGGATTGTTATTTTGTTTTGTGGTGCAAGTTTCAATTGCGAGAGCTGGTTGTTGTTGAGCGACACTGAAATGAGATTGGGGTTTTGGCTTAAATCGATATTGTTGAGTCGATTGTTGTAGGCATATAGCTCGGTCATGCTTGCATTGCCTTTGCAGTCAATGCTGTTGAGCTCATTCTTTGAGCAGTCAAGTAACTGAATATTCTTTAGATTGTCGATATTCAATTGGGTGAGCTTGTTTTCTTTGACGATGAGTTTGCTAAGATTGCCATATAGGTTGATTTTGCTTTCAGTAACGGGAATCATGATTTCTTCGTTAAACACGTTGAGCTCTTCTCCATAGTCATAGAGCTTGTTGTTGTTGAGGTCGATCCACACACTGTCGCGAGCACTTGTGCTGGCATCAAATTTGAGTTTCCAATTGTGTCCTGTGGTTTTGCTGGTAGCAAAAGTTGCGTGAGGCAGTGCTGTGGTGTATTTGGAGTGATCGGAGCCTTCATAGTCTGTTAGACCGCTAAAGTATTTCACTTTCCAGTTTTTGGCCTTGGCTTGACCAACTGTGCTTTTCAATATCTCATTTTCCTCTTTTCTGTCGTTGCTATACAGCACCACCAACATTCCGGCTTTGTCTTGCTGTGCTCGATTGGGCAGGGAGGTCACCATGTCGTGCATGGCTTGAGGATTGAGTTTGTTTTGAAAACAATCAACTCGTTCCAGTTGGGCACAACCGCCAAAGTTGAGAGCTTTGATTTCGTTGTCGTTGACGTCAATGGTTGTGAGTTGTGAATTTTGAGAAGGTAGCTTGATTGATGTGAGCTTGCAACCATAGATTTTAATCTTTTGCAGGGCTTCATTTTTTGAAAAGTCTACATTTTGCAATCCTTTGGCATAGGTGCATTCGATTTCCTGCAATGGGTGATGTGGCGATGTGGCAATGGTTGTGATGTCGTTGAAACTGCAAGTGAGTTTCGTGATAGGACCATGAATTTTCACATGATTGCTTGTGCGAGGCTTGGAATAGTTCATCCAGTCCCACATGCCCAAAGCCTCTCCTTCGTCTTTGATGTCGTTGTTGTTGAGGTCGACCCACACTTGTGCTTTGTCGTCGTCGGTCATGGCCATGAGTCCTAATTGCCAATTTCCACTACTGCGCGACGAGGTGAGTTCAACAACGGCCTCTTGAGTAGATTGTGCCCAAATGTGGGAGCTACTGCTTGCGCATAGCATGGCAAGCGCGAATAAAAATAAGTGTTTTTGTGTCATTATGTAGTGGTTGTTTAGTGATTGCTGATGCGGATAATGCAAAAATCATGGAGAAAAAAAAGATAATGGACTTGGACGTTATGACCAAGCCCATTATCTTGAATTTAATTTTGTAACAATTTAATTATGAATAGTCCTGCAAAGAGCCTTTTTTATAGAACCCTTTGTGATGCAAGAATATTTGAAACTAAAATGCCGCTATTATTGAATTTTTTCGGCAAGTTCAGCTCCAGCTTTAAATTTGATAACTTTCTTGGCAGGAATTTCGATTTTAGCCTTGGTTGCAGGGTTGATACCTGTGCGAGCGGCTTTTTCGTTAACGGCAAATGTTCCAAAACCAATGAGTGCAACTTTGTCACCCTTTGCGAGTGCATCGGCAACAGTTTGGAGTGTAGCATCAAGGGCGACTTTGGCCTGAACTTTTGTCAATTTAGCTTCATTAGCAATTGCGCTGATTAATTCTGTCTTGTTCATAATGTTTTTTAAAATTTATAATGTCATTAAATATTATAGTTCATAGGCTTTTACTTGTGCAAATATATGTAATCACTATTTTAAAACAAAAAAAAAACTCAAAAAAAAAGAGGAATTTGTGAAATTTCATTGAAAACTGGTCTTTCGCTTAGAAAAATAGCTGTTTTTTCATTACTTTTGTCTTGCAAAATAGGCTTATTGTTACTTGGCAAAAAGGGCTGTTGAAAGGTCTTGGCAAGCCTCATTTTTTTTAAAAAGATTATATAGCTATGGCATCATATTATGATAGTGGTCGTGGGTCGTTTTTGAGTGCGATTCCTGTAGTGACCAAAAATTTACTCATCATCAATTTGCTCTTGTGGGTGGCTACCTTTGTCATGAGTGGCAAGGGCATTGACTTGAATCGTTATTTGGCTCTTCACTTTTGGCAAGGGAGCGATTTCAACCTTGCTCAAATGGTGACCTATATGTTTATGCACGACACCAGCTCAGTGCAGAGTGGCTTCTTGCACATCTTTTGCAACATGTTTAACTTGTGGATGTTTGGTGTGGTGCTTGAGCGCACTTTTGGTGCTCGTCGCTATCTGCTCTACTACTTGGTGTGTGGTGTGGGGGCGGCTTTGGTGCAAGAGCTTGTGTGGCAACTCTCATGGGTGAACGATGTGGCTGGCTTGCTGGGCATGTCAACCGGCCAAGCCGAGCAACTCATCAATAGTGGCTCAATTGGCGACCTGCCCATGTTTTTAAACAATGCCTATCTCACGGTGGGTGCTTCGGGGGCAGTGTTTGGCATTTTGCTTGCATTTGGCATGACTTTTCCCAACTTGCCCATGTATATTATTCCATTTCCTTTTCCCATCAAGGCCAAATGGATGGTGATGGGCTATGGCGCTGTTGAGTTGATTTTTGGTGTCACGGGCTCGATGAGCGGAGTGGCCCATTTTGCCCATTTGGGTGGCATGCTCTTTGGGTTTTTGCTCATTTTATATTGGAAAAGAAATGGCTTGACAGGAGGAAGAGGCTATGGCTATATGGGATAACATCAAGTTGCGCTATCGCAGTGGCAACACATTGATGCGCCTCATCTATGTGAATGTGGCGGTGTTTTTGCTGTTGCGGGTGTTGGCTTTTGTGGGCTTGTTGCTTCAACTGCCATTGGCTGCACTGCTGGTCAAGTGGTTTGAGTTGCCGTCGAGTGCCTTGGCGTTGTTGCGAGTGCCTTGGACGGTGATAACCTATATGTTTTTTCACTACGACTTGTGGCACATTTTGTTCAACATGCTTTGGCTCTATTGGTTGGGGCGCATTTTTCTTGAATATTTCAATGCCAAGCAATTGCTTGGGCTATTTGTGTTGGGAGGTATAGGGGGAGCTTGCTTCTATGTCTTGGCCTATGCTTGGCTTCCCTATTTTGCCATGCAAGAGTCGTCGCTTCTTGGGGCTTCGGCCTCGGTGCTGGCCATCGTGCTGGCAGTGGCAGTCTATGCTCCTCACTACAAAATTGGCTTGCTGTTTTTGGGCGAGGTGTCGCTCAAGTGGGTGGCAATTATCACAGTGCTATTCATGGTGCTCAGCACAAGCGAGGCCAATCTTGGTGCTCAATTTGCTCATGCAGGTGGCATGGCTGTGGGGGCTGTGTTTGGCTGGCAAATGCACCATGGCCACGACATCACGGCATGGCTTAATGCTTTTTTCGACAGCATAGCCACCCTATTTAAACGTCGTGGCGGGGGGGGGCAACCAGTGGGTGGCACCGCCATGCACAATCAAGCGCGGCACAATGCTGGCAAGCCCACCGAAGAGCAAGTAGATGCCATTCTCGACAAACTCAGGCGTTCGGGCTATGACTCGTTGAGCGACGACGAAAAGCGCACTCTGTTCAGAGCCTCGTCTAAGTGATAGATACTATTTTGTTTTAAAGGATTAACACATAATGAAGAAATTTCATTTTGCATTATATCATGGTTTAAACTTGGTGCTGGCCATAGTGGCTTTGGTGCTGGCAACATTGCTGGTGGTGTCGGCCTATTGTGGCTATATTCACCCCAGCAAGGGCACTCTCTATGCCATACTTGCCATGGCTTTTCCTTTCATTCTTGGAGCTACCGCAACAGCCACCTTGCTACTGCTGGTGTTGCGCCGGTGGCGCATAGCCTTGATTTTGGTGCTGGGCATTGCCTTGTCGTGGCCCACTGTGAGCATTGTGTGCCCCTTGCATGTGTCGCCCCACCACTACACGGCTACCGAAGATTCTACCAAGTTTAAAGTGCTCACGTTCAACGTAGAAAACTTCAATGTGTTGCGCAGTGCCGACGACCGTGCCGATAGTGCAGCCGGGCAAGCCACAGTGCGCTACATTCTTGAGCAAGATGCCGATGTGGTGCTCTTGCAAGAAGCCTCACTGGCTGCCGACTACAACGACTTGCAACTCATGAAGCCCTACATGAAGGAAATACGCAAAAAATATCCCTATCGCTCTCATGGCTATCACGACCAAGTGATATGGTCGAAACACCCCTACACCAATGTTGAAGACCCTGCCATTAAAGATGGTTTTGCCTCGCCCGACGACCCTGTGCGCAGCTATCACTTCTATGCCAGAGCCTATGATGTGCTGGTGCCGGGCCACACGGTGCGTTTTTTCAATGTGCACTTGCAATCGATAGGGCTGTCGACCGATGATAAAGCCACCTATATGGAACTCACTAAGCTTGAAAAGGTGAACGACAGCAACGAGCTGTCGAAGGTGCGCAACACGCTCATTGCCAAGTTGCGCTATGCCTTTAGGCAACATGTGGCTCAAGCACGCATCATCAGGCAAGTGATCGACCAAAGTGGCGAGAATGTGATTGTGTGTGGCGACTTCAACGACACTCCGGCCTCCTATGCCTATTACACTATGCGAGGCCGAGACTTGAAAGATGCCTACATGGATTGTGGATTTGGACCCACCTACACCTATCACGACAACCGATTTTTCTTTAAAATCGACCACACCCTCTATCGTGGCGACATGATTGCCACCGAGGCACGTCGCGACAAGGCTGGCAGTAGCGACCACTATCCACTGGTCACCACCTTTGTGTGGAAAGAAATAAAAAATAGTGGAGCATGAAATTTAAAAACTGATTAACAAAACAAGGACAAAATGCCTTAATTAAAAAAAATTATAAACTGTTATGATGAAAAAAGTTTTATTACCGGTTATTGCCATGGGGTGCCTATCGATGGTGGCCTATGGCGCAAACAAGAAGACTGTGAAACAAAAAAATCCGTTTTTGATGGAGTATAAAACTCCTTATTCGATTCCTCCCTTTGAGAAGTTCTCCTATGCCGACTATCTGCCTGCCCTCAAGGCCGGTATTGCTCAGCAAAACGAAGAGATTGCCGCTATCGTGAACAACACGCAGGCACCCAACTTTGCCAACACGGTGCTCGCTCTCGACAATAGTGGCTCGGTGTTTAATCGCGTGTCGAGTGTGTTTGGAGCTCTCAGCGAGAGCGATGCCACACCCGAAATGCAAAAACTTGCCGAGACACTCATGCCCATGCTCACTGCCCAAAGCGATGAGATTTACATGAATGCCGGCTTGTTTAAGAAAATCAAGGCTGTGCACGACAATGCCGATGCCCTCAAGCTTGACAAGGCTCAACGTCGCCTCACCGAGAAATTCTACAAGCGTTTTGTGCGCAATGGCGCCCTGCTCAATGCAGCCCTTCAAGACACGCTTAAGGAAATTAACAAGCGCATGGCCAGTTTGCAACTCTCTTTTGGCAACAATGTGATGCACGAAATTGCCAACAACCTCATTGTGGTCGATAGCAAAGACCGCCTGAAGGGACTCTCGCCCATGGTGATTGCCGGCGCAGCCAAGTTGGCCGAGTCAAAGGGAATGCCCGGCAAGTGGGTGTTTACAGCCAGTGCCGCAACTCGCTTGGCTGTGCTCTCGAGTGCCGACGATCGTGCTTTGCGCGAAGAGATGTATAAGAGCTACACCAGCACTGCCAGCCGTGGCAACGAGTGGGACAATAGCAAAAACATCAACGAAATCATACAACTGCGTCAAAAGAAAGCAAAACTATTGGGCTTCAACACTTTTGCCGACTATGCCGTCGACCCTGTGATGGCCAAGACTGTTGATGCCGCCCAAGACGTGCTCATGCAAATTTGGCGTCCTGCCATCAAGAAGGTAGATGAAGAGGTGGCCGACATGCAAGCCTATGCCGACAAGCACGGCGACAACATCAAGATTGAAGCATGGGACTATTACTACTATGCCGACAAGGTGAAGGCCGAGAAATTCAACTTTAGCGAAGATGAAGTGCGCCCCTATTTCTCGCTCGACAATGTGGTGAAAAATGGTATTTTCTATGTGGCCAACAAGCTCTATGGCATCACTTTCACCGAAATTAAGAATGCGCCCAAATATAACCCAGAGGTGACCGTCTATGACATGAAAGACGCTCAAGGCAAGCACTTGGCCGTGTTCATGACCGACTATTTCCCTCGCGCAACCAAGGCTCAAGGTGCATGGATGAATGAACTTGCTCCTGCCTACAACTACAATGGCAAGAGCGAACGCCCCATCGTCTACAACGTGGCAAGTTTCACTCCTCCCACCAAGGACATACCCTCGTTGCTCTCTCTCGATGAGGTTGAAACCCTCTTCCATGAGTTTGGACACGCCCTCAATGGCATGCTCACTGTGGCTCCTTATCGTGGCTTGGCTGGCACCAACATCGACCGCGACATGGTGGAAATGCCCTCGCAACTCAACGAGCATTGGTCGCTCGTGCCCGAAGTGCTCAAGAACTATGCCAAGCACTACAAAACTGGCGAGGTGATTCCTCAACAACTGGTCGACAAAATCATTGAATCGAGCAAGTTTAACCAAGGTTTCATGACTACCGAACTCGTGGGTTCGGCACTGCTCGACATTGAGTGGCACAAGCTCGACTGGTGCAACAACATCGACGTGAAAGGTTTTGAAAACTATGTGGCACGCAAGTTGCACAAGCCTTCGGTTGTGGAATTCCGCTATCGCAGCCCCTATTTCAAGCACATCTTCGACAACGACCAATATAGCTGTGGCTATTACACCTACTTGTGGAGCCAAGTGCTCGAAGCCGATGCATGGCAACGCTTTGTTGAAGAAGGCCCCATGAATGTGAAAACTGCTCAAGACTACTTGAAATACATCTTGTCGCCCGGCGACACCGAAGATGCAATGACTCTCTATAAGCTCTTCCGTGGCAAGGAACCCAATGCCGATGCTTTGCTCCGTGCTCGCGGCTTGAAGTAAAAAAATAACGTGATGTGCCGAGTGCACACCCAGTCATCATCAAGGGCTGCCCATCAAGCATGTGGCAGCCCTTGCTGTGCTGTTATAGCCACTTGTAAATGTTCCAAGGCAAGCTCTTGTTGAGCATGGCCACCCATCGCCAGCGACGAGTGACATAGCACTTTGTGGCTTTTCGTTCAATTGCTTGCACGATTTGATGAGCTACTTTGTGGGTGGGCATCACCCAAAATAGCCCCTCTCCCTTGGCCATGGCGGTGTCGACAAGCCCCGGCCTGATGTCGGTGACGGTGATGTGCCTTGAATCTTTGAAAGCTTTTTTGCGCAGTGCTTCGATGTAGTTGATTTGGTAGGCTTTGCTTGCACTATAGGCTGGTGCCACGGGTTCGCCCCTCAATCCTCCCGCACTGGTGATGGCTACAAGCTGGCCATAGCCCTGTGCTTGCAGTAGCAGGTAGCAATAGTCAATCACATGAGTCCACCCCACAATGTTGGTTGCAAGAGTAGAATGCTCTTTTTCATAGTCAAGCTCAGGATTTAAGTGGCCAGTGCCAGCACACACTATCACGAGGTCGATATGCCCCATTTGACTTTTAAACGCGCTCACTCCCGTTTCCACAGCCAGCTTGTTGTCAATGTCGATTGTTTGCACAATAGTAGTGTGGGGAGCACCTTGTTGCAACTCATGTAGCCGACTTGTGCGGCGGCCTGCAATGCCCACAGTGTGCCCGCTCTCGATGTAGATGTTGAAAAGGGCTTCGCCTATGCCCGATGTGGCACCAATGATAACGATATTCATGCTTGAACCTAAACTACGAATTTATTTCATTGATTTTCAATATACTTCAAAGGGGAATGCTATGATTTGATACCATAGATTTCCCATTTGATGTTTAGGTAGTATGACTTGCGGCTTGATTTCCCAATACCACGAAGTTGTCTGTAATTGACACGATGATTTCCCTTATAGGCAATTGACATTCGTTAAGAATTAATTCTTGCTATTGAATCACCAAGTAAAGAGTTTCTTATCATTACTTCTTCCCGAACAATGATTTTAGAATCATGTTGCCGAGCTTGCGTTCCAAACCTGCTTTAGAGGTTGGGATACCAGTTTCACGAGCAAACTTTTGCTTGGCTTGCGTAATGCCCAATGCACGCTTCCATGAAAAGGAAAAGCCTGGGATGCCTGTGTTTGATTTTCTTGCCATAGTTTTCGATATTTAGGAGGAACGGAGCATTCAATAAAGAAATACTCCGCTCCGGTTAATTTAGTTTTATTTTGTTACTTTCTCACACGCGGCACGAGAAGACTGCTTTGTCAGCAGATGCCATGCTTCACGCACCCAGAGAACGAGTGACGAACCGATTACTATTATTACCCAATCTTGCAAACTCAGTCCGCATACGTTAAAGAACTGCTGAATGCCCGGTACTTCAACCATAGCTACCTGGCCGATAAGAATGATGGCTACGATAGTGAGAAGACCCTTGCAACCCTTGAAATGCAATGCGCTGCGTCCGGTCTCGAATGCACGGGCATTGAAGAGGTAGAAGAAGTGAGTCATAACAAAGATTGTGAAGAGCAGTGTCAACTCGTATGTCGAGACGTGTCCCTTCTCGCCAAGTTGCAGTGAGAGAAGATCGGTAAGAGAGGTAATATCAGCATGTTGGAAGATGTAAAGCAACACTAGCAGCATCACGAAGAAGAAACCACCCACACCGAGGATTTCACGAATCATCACCTTGTTAAGGATAAATGCATTGCGGTCACGTGGCTTATCACTCATCACACTCTCCGACGGTGGCAATGATGCCAGAGCCATGGCAGCAAAGGTATCCATGATAAGGTTAATCCAAAGCATCTGTGTAACGGTAAGCGGAGACTCTGTTCCCATGAAAGCACCGAAGAGTACAAGGAAACAAGCCGTTACGTTCACGGTGAGCTGGAAGAGCAGGAAACGCTGGATATTCTGATAGAGCGAACGTCCCCACATCACTGCCTTGCCAATTGAGGAGAATGAGTTGTCTATGATAGTGATATCCGACGCTTCCTTAGCGACAGAAGTACCATCACCCATAGATAGACCAACGTGGGCTGCGTGCAATGCCGGAGCATCGTTGGTG